>NZ_JBTYKD010000277.1:0-18304 GCF_054880495.1 Nostoc sp. | reverse complement strand
CGGATATCATAAGCCCGAAAGCATCCTACACTTTCGCTTCGGTAACAACACCCAGTTTTTGTTGAATCCGGGTCTTAGCAGCTTTGAATTCAGTAGCAAGTTGTTCACTTTGCTCAGTGGTCAAGTTGTTGCTAATGGCACTTATTACTAGTTGATGTTTGAGCAATTCATGCTGAAATACTTTTTCATACAGGCTCAACTCGGAATCTTTGAACAATTCGCCAGCTTTTTCAATGAATTGTCTAACAGTTTTTTTGGCTTCAGCCTGAATGCGATACTGACCAATTACAGTTTCCAGAACGCCAAGATTTTTTTCGTTATCATTGATGAAATTCCGAATGCGATCGGTAATTTCGGCATCAAGTCCTTCTTTCAAAAGCAATTTCTCATTTTCAATTACCAACTCTTGCAGTGCTTTGATACTTGCCAATTTTACAGCAATAGCATTGCGTTTCGTATCATCTAAAGTAGTTACCATCCGTCTTCTCCTCCGCAGTCTTCATCATTGTTAACTTATACAACCTTGACATAGAAGTTAAGTATGTTGCCTCTTTCTTTTGAGCGAGCGCACTTACACCTTTGGGTAGATAAACATAACTTTTCGTTACAAACTCTGTTTTTCTACCTTTATAATTTAAATTTTTCTTCTATCCCCAGGCGGATTAATTTTTAATGCTAGTTTTATATAATTAAATGTTTTTGATGAATCTAAAAAATTAAAATAATCTAAGATTTCCTTAAAAACGCTCTTTAAATCCACCTCAGTAGGGCGTTTTGCAAATTGCTCATCGCTATAAATCCACACAAGCTTGATTACGCAATCAGTTGTATTGACTAAATACATTCATCTAATTTGTCCTGAAGCGCCTTTAGATACCTTCAACTCCAGCTTGTGAAATGACCATAGCGCCATGCTTGTATTTCTGCTTCAAGCAATGGCTGGATCATACATTGCCAAATATAAGCTTTGTGCGTAATACAGAAGCTTTTGAACCTTCATATTGGTCATTTCTGCTTCTATACTGTCTTCGTAAGCTCTGATAATGAAGTAGCGAGCCACATTTAGACAATCAATCATAATCAGACTCGCAAATTAAGACTGGTTAACTTATCTTAGCTATTTTTAATGGTCACTTACACATATTTTAGTTTAAATTTATTGAATTAGTACATTTTTACTATTTAAAATCAGTCTACTAATCCACTACATCAACCTTACGGTTAATTCTCCCCCCCTTTCCCCTACTTATCCTCACCCTTCATTTTTAGTTTGGTCAAGTACTTAAATACAGAACACCACAAAAAGGCTATGGAATTTAATCATTCGTAGGTTGGGTAGAAGGTAGACACCTGAAGGGTAGTGAAACCCAACATCAAGTCTAAATATTTCCGAACCTCTTTTACGGGCACATATACTTAGGCGATCGCAATGCCGCCTTGATAAACCTCAACGCAATTGTGACGATTACGCTAGAATTATTAAAGGTTCTTTACAGAGTTTGCTAATCATACTTAATTCTGTTAAAACAGCCTAGCATTAAAATGTAAATCTCAAAACCCCCTCTAGAGTTCACCAAAAGCTTCTATGACGCTCCCAATTCGCAACGTCGCCATTATCGCCCACGTTGACCACGGCAAAACTACCCTGGTTGACGCACTCCTCAAACAATCCGGCATTTTCCGCGAAGGCGAAGACGTTCCGGATTGCGTTATGGACTCCAACGCCCTAGAACGGGAACGGGGTATTACTATTCTGTCCAAAAATACAGCAGTTCGCTACAAAGAAACGCTAATCAATATTGTTGATACTCCTGGACACGCTGACTTTGGTGGCGAAGTTGAACGGGTACTCGGCATGGTTGACGGATGTCTTCTGATTGTTGATGCCAATGAAGGCCCCATGCCCCAAACCCGCTTTGTACTCAAAAAAGCTTTGGAAAAAGGGCTGCGCCCCATCGTAATTATCAACAAAATCGACCGTGGTCAAGCTGATCCCCACGTTGCTGTTGATAAAGTCTTGGATCTGTTCTTGGAATTAGGGGCAGATGAAGACCAGTGTGATTTTACCTATTTGTTTGCCTCCGGGATGGCAGGTTTCGCCAAAGAAAGCTTGGAAGCAGAATCGGTAGATATGCAACCCCTGTTTAACGCGATTCTGCAACACGTTCCACCACCAGTAGGCGACAGCACTAAGCCTCTACAATTGCAAGTGACAACCCTAGATTATTCTGAATATCTAGGCCGGATTGTCATTGGCAGAATTCACAACGGTACTATCCGCTCAGGACAGCAAGCAGCTTTAGTAACAGAAGATGGTACTATTGTCAAGGGTAAAATTACCAAATTGATGGGCTTTGATGGACTGAAGCGCGTAGAGATGGAAGAAGCAAGCGCAGGTTATATTGTTGCGGTGGCTGGTTTCGCTGATGCTTATATTGGGGAAACGATTACTGACCCCAATGATCCGCAAGCTTTACCACTAATTAAAGTGGATGAACCAACCTTGCAAATGGCCTTCTGGGTGAATGATTCGCCCTTTGCAGGTCAAGAAGGTAAGTTGGTGACATCAAGACAAATACGCGATCGCCTATTCCGCGAACTTGAAACCAACGTTGCTTTGCGTGTCGAAGAAACCGATTCTCCCGATAAATTCCTCGTTTCCGGTCGTGGAGAACTCCACTTAGGTATCTTAATTGAAACCATGCGTCGGGAAGGCTTCGAGTTTCAGGTATCTCAGCCACAGGTAATTTACCGCGAAATCAACGGTCAACCTTGCGAACCCTTTGAACTTCTGGTGTTAGACATTCCTGCTGATGGTGTGGGTAGCTGTATTGAACGCTTGGGACAACGCAAAGGCGAAATGCAAGATATGCAGCCCGGTAGTGGCGATCGCACCCAACTAGAGTTTGTGATTCCCGCCCGTGGTTTGATTGGTTTCCGGGGTGAATTCATGCGGATGACTCGTGGTGAAGGCATCATGAATCACAGCTTCTTAGATTACCGTCCACTCAGTGGCGACATTGAAGCCCGTAACAAAGGCGTTTTAATCTCCTTTGAAGAAGGCGTTTCTACCTTCTACGCCATGAGAAATGCTGAAGATAGAGGAGCATTCTTTATTATTCCCGGCACAAAGGTTTATAGAGGCATGATTGTCGGAGAACACAATCGTTCCCAAGATTTGGAACTAAATATCTGTAAGACCAAGCAGTTAACCAACCACCGGGCTGCTGGTAGTGAAGAACTAGTGCAACTGCAAGCACCAATAGACATGAGCCTAGAGCGTGCTTTGGAATACATTGGTTCCGATGAATTGGTAGAAGTTACACCCCAATCGATTCGTTTGCGGAAGATGTCGAAGAAGTTGGCGAAACGTTAAGTTTAGTTACTTGATTAATTTAAAAAGCCCGCTAATGTGGGCTTTTTACCATCAATGCCACAAGCGAAAACCTTTTCTTATAGGTATATGTTGCAAGAGAACCCTTCTCTTCTCTTCGAGAGGCTGCGCCAATGAGAGGCTGCGCCAACGAGAGGCTTCTCTTTCAGAGACGCTAACGCGAACGCCAACGACTTCGCTCAGGGTAAAAGATTTGGGTCTTGGGAACCAGGACTCCTGACAAGAGGAGGGAATGTTAGACTTTCTAGTACTACGGAGTTCTGGAGGCTATTCCCGATGAATTGGGAAGCTCAGACTTCAGCCTTAGGCAAGTCTGAGTAGTTCACTTCTATCTACCATTTGGATGGAAATGACTGAGCAACGTGATGCTGACTCACCGTCAACTGATTCTCAACAATTGAGTGAACCGACTGATACTATAACAAAGTCGGTCGATAATTCGTGGACAAATCGCATTGCTGGTGTCTGGAACAAAGCAACAACACGTCTAACGCAACTCTTACCCGTAGAACAACTGGGACAGACAGTTGTTGAATGGTTTAGTGTGAGCGAGGATCAGGTTGCAGAGATTTTAGAGAAAGTTCGAGCTGAACTACCAACTACTGAAGCGCTGCTAATTGGTAAACCTCAAGCCGGAAAAAGTTCTATTGTGCGGGGATTGACGGGAGTTTCTGCCGAAATTGTTGGTCAGGGATTTCGTCCCCACACGCAACACACCCAGCGCTATGCCTATCCTTCTAATGACCTGCCGTTACTAATTTTTACTGATACGGTGGGACTTGGTGATGTTAAACAAGATACTCAGGCAATTATTCAGGAGTTGGTTCGGGATTTACAACAGGAAACTCATTCCGCTAGAATCCTGCTGCTGACGGTTAAAATCAATGATTTTGCAACTGAGACGCTACGACAAATTGCTCAACAGTTGCGCCACCAGTATCCAAACATTCCCTGTCTGTTGGTAGTTACCTGCTTACATGAGGTTTATCCTCGTGATACCGTCGATCATCCCGCCTATCCGCCAGATGATCAGGAAGTCAACCGCGCATTTGCTGCAATGCAACAAGCCTTCGTCAGAATAACTAACCACTCTGTACTAATTGACTTTACCTTAGAAGAAGATGGCTACACGCCGGTATTTTATGGCTTAGAAGCGCTGCGAGATTCTTTGGCAGAATTACTCCCACAAGCAGAAGCCCAGGCGATTTATCAGCTATTGGATCAAGAAGAAGCTGGAAAGCAAATTGGCAACCTTTACCGAGATGCTGCACGCCGTTATATTTTGCCATTTGCGATTATGTCTGCCACCCTCGCGGCTGTACCTTTGCCATTTGCCACAATGCCTGTACTCACTGCCTTGCAAGTATCAATGGTGGGTCTATTGGGTAAATTATATGGGCAGACAATTACTCCATCCCAGGCGGGAGGCGTTGTGAGTGCGATCGCAGGTGGTTTTTTAGCACAGGCGATCGCACGGGAGTTAATTAAATTTATACCAGGTTTTGGCAGTGCGATCGCCGCCTCTTGGGCAGCCGCCTATACCTGGGCACTAGGGGAAGCAGCCTGCGTTTACTTTGGTGATTTAATGGGAGGTAAGAAACCCGATCAACAGAAAATTCAATTGGTGATGCAAGAAGCATTTCAAGTGGCGCAACAACGGTTTAAGGGAATCAAACGTTAAGACTCAAGAATCCGTTTTTCAAAGCAAACACTTCAGAAATATTACGGAAATAACAACACCCATAAAAAAGAAATTAAGATTCCCCAATCTTTAACTCAATTGGGCAAAGTAAGTATCAGTGACTTGCTTATATATATGCAAGTCACTGATACTTGGTTTGGACAATATCAAGAAAGAGACGGTGTAGCAATTGACCGAGACACCGAAACAGCCGCAGATGGTAAACTTTACGATTTTCAAGTGGTTCCGGCTGCGGCACAATTTGACTTGAAAGCGGTGGTAAAAAATGCGGAACCTTGGGAATTGGGACTGTTGATAATTGGTTTACACCAGTTTGAAACAGAACAAATACCTCTGGGTGGGGGGCGATCGCGTGGGTTGGGTGTCGTTAAACTAGAAATTGAGAAAATGCGCTGGTTTGATGTCAACAACGACCCAGAAAAGTTACTGACATACCTACAAGAATTAGTCAGCAGTAATACACCTGATGATATATCCAGCTATAAAGATGGTCAGGACTTCAAGCCGGATTGGATTTATGCTCTGATCAATCATTTAAGAGACAATATGAATAAGAGTTCCACAGTTGAAGCAACACAAAATTATTAAGCAGGTAAATATGGCTTTTAGTAGTTATAAAACTATGGGCGAAGTCCTCAAAGCATTTCAGGTTATCTATACAGAAGCTCATTTCATAAGCGAAGCTGAGTTTAATGTCTCTGACTACTTCCGGGAAGATTTAGAAACTATGATGCGGGATGGTGTTGTTGATAACTCAGAGTTTTCTATTTGTGAAAATCTGATTTATCCAGTCCTCAAAGAAGTTTGGAAGTGCTACCGCAGTCAGTTCATTTTATGGGGTCATCATTCATTAAATTATGATGAAAAATTATCAGGCTTTCCTGAGTATATTTTGGCTAAAAAATCTCCTTTAGGAAAAGTGGTATTTGATAAGCCATATTTCATTTTAGTAGAAGCAAAACAGGATAATTTTGAAACTGGTTGGGCGCAATGTTTAGCAGAAATGATTCCGGCTCAAAGGCTTAACGGGGAATTAGAAATAATTATCTTTGGTATTGTTTCTAATGGTGCAGTATGGCAATTTGGCAAGTTAGAAGGAGAAGCATTTACTAGAAATATTCTACCTTACACAATTTATGAGCTAGATAAACTCTTTGCTGTCGTTAATTATGTCTTTCAACAGTGTGAATCGCAGCTAAACAATCTGGTAGCTGCTTAATATTCCAGGTTTTTATCAAGAAAATTTAGTTATGCACAAACGATTTGTTAATCACTGCACGATTTATTTAACCTTAATTCCTGATGGCCCAATTCTGATTAAATCTGGTACAGAAGGGGCTGATCCGACTAAGCCTGATATGGAATTTGTGGAAACCTATCATGCTGGTGGAGGTTCTATATATTTACCATCATCTAAGTTGAGAACCGTAGTTTTTGCCCTCATCCTAAATCCCTCTCCCACATCTGGGAGAGGGACTTTGAAATTCTGGCTCCCCTTCTCCCAGATGTGGGAGAAGGGGTTGGGGGATGAGGGCAAATCCTTAGCCTTGCTAAGGAGAGGGACAGGTTTTGCGTAGGATAACCAATCTTTGAGGTTTTCTTGAGCTATTCGATAAACCGACGCAATAACTAATCATCGCTGCGTAAGTCCTAAAATAGCTATAGGATGCAGAAATTTACATCTGCGATCGCTATACTTTTATAATCCAGATGAGCAATCTGCCATCAGCCTAACCAATTAATTTCTGCCAATTAGTAGGCCCGACAATCCCATCAGCTTCTAAACCATTTTGCTTTTGAAAGTTCTTAATTGCAACCTCTGTTTGCGGCCCATAGACACCATCATTATCAACACCTACACGGTATTGCAAGTATCTGACAACTGCACCGCCAGCATGGTTTGGTCTGATAATTCGTTTTGCCAAAATTAGATTTATGGCATTCCATGTAGTATCATCAGCAATTCCAGTGGCCTGAACCCCGACAATAGTCTGAAATTTTTCTACGGCAGATTTTGTGTTAGCCCCGGTGAAGCCATCTTCCACTAACGCATTACCATTCTTATCAGTTATTTTGAGTCTATTTAAGGCTTTTTGCAGTCTCTGAATAGTGGTATCTAGATTCTCCTCTTCATCTGGTACGGGCTTAACAGGAACACTTGGCACTTTACCAGTTAAGCCTTTGACGATGGCATTAGCCATTGCTTCTGGATTATAAAGATTCATATCTTTTTGTGAATCGACAAAGCAACCTTCTACCAGAATCGCAGGCATATCTGTATTTTTCAGAACATACAAATGGGAACCACTCTTAACGCCGCGATTAAAAAATCCTAACTTGACGATTTCATCTAGTACAGGTTTAGCGATTTTTGTCCCCGTATCGCTAGTCGCAAATACTTCTGTGCCGTTAGCTTGTCCGTTAAAACAGTTAAAATGAATCGAGACGTAAATATCTACTTTACTCGCATTAGCTGTAGAACATCTTTTTGAGAGTGATTCACGTACTGTACTAGCACTACTTGGTTTACATACTACGACTTCATTTCCTAAAGCTCTTAACTTGGCTATAACTCTATTACCTACATCTAGAGTTAAATTATCCTCAAATTTAATTCCTCTGGCTCCTGTGTCTGGTGGACAATTGTGCCCGCTATCAATTCCAAATTTCATGATTTCATCCTCATTTTACTTATTTTTACACTAGTTCCAAACTCTTTCAATTATAGAGACAAAGTTTTGTTAAGAAATTTGTTTAAGTACTTGTTGGCAATGTCAGCATTATTTTAAGCATGACTATCCTGGTAAACAAAATAAGTTTTTCGGTGAACATGAACAGCAATTTTTTTGTGGTAAAATCTCCTAATCCAACATAATTAAAAATTGTTTGATTCGCCTGCGTCTACAAGCAGTCTTGTTTTAGTTGGGGTTTAAATCACCTTTCTATTACATAATTATGAATTATCAATTTTTAAAAGTATATTGTCATCAAAAACACAACTATTATAATTTATCAAAATCTGGAATAATCAGTTAATTTTTGCAATAAATTGAAATGCAGCAATTACCTCCATTATTTCAGATAATAACGCTTGTAAAAGTAGAAAGCCATGACAAATGTACCTAGTACATTGTGGCGGAAGTTTGCCTACCTTTAACCAGTTGCTCAAGTAATTGTCTGGTTAATTGAGATGGTAGCCGAATTTACCTCCTACCTCAAGTAACTACTGACTGGAATCTGTGGGTAGATATTTAACAATCAGCCTGTGAGCCAGTTTAAAATTTAAGTAAAGAAATATTTCGTAGCTTACAGGCATGAAACGCATCGTCTTGGTTGCTGGGTTTGAATCGTTCAACGCTGACTTGTATAGAAAAGCAGCTTTTTTGGCTAACTCTCGCTGTCCTGAGTTGGATATTCGGGTATTTAGCGATCGCGATCTTACCACCAAACGCACCGAGGTAGAAGCAGCACTTCATGACGCGGATGTATTTTTCGGTAGCCTACTATTTGATTATGACCAGGTTGTGTGGCTGCGCGATCGCATTGCCCAAATTCCCATCCGCCTAGTGTTTGAGTCAGCCTTAGAATTGATGAGTTTAACCAAGCTGGGTATTTTTGCCATTGGCGACAACCCCAAAGGAATGCCCAAACCAGTTAAATTCATCCTCGACAAATTTAGCAACGGCCGAGAAGAAGACAAACTCGCTGGTTACATCAGCTTCTTAAAAATTGGCCCCAAACTACTGAAATACGTACCAGTGCAAAAAGTCCAAGACTTACGCAACTGGTTAATTATCTATGGTTACTGGAATGCTGGCGGCCAAGAAAACGTCGCTTCATTATTCTGGATACTGGCAGAAAAATACTTAGGTTTAAAAGTCGGCGATATTCCCCCACCAATTGAAACCCCCAACATCGGATTACTCCATCCCGACTATCCAGGATTTTTTGAATCGCCCCGTGAGTATCTGGAATGGTATAAAACCTATTGTAGAGACGCGATTCATCGCATCTCCCCTAATCGCATCTCCCCTAATTGCATCTCCCCTAATCGCGTCTCCCCAGTTGTAGGCATATTACTCTACCGAAAACACGTCATCACCAAACAACCCTACATTCCCCAACTAATTCGCAGTTTTGAATTAGCCGGGTTAACTCCTTTACCCATTTTCATCAACGGTGTAGAAGGACATGTGGCGGTACGAGATTGGATGACAACCGACTATGAAATTCAGCAACGCCAACTAGGTAATATTGAGACTCCCTCACTATCTAGTGAAGCAGTAAAAGTGAATGCGATCGTTTCTACAATTGGCTTTCCTCTGGTGGGTGGCCCGGCTGGTTCAATGGAAGCTGGGCGTCAGGTGGAAGTAGCAAAGCGCATCCTCACTGCTAAGAATGTACCTTATATTGTTGCTGCACCATTATTAATTCAAGATATCCACTCGTGGACACGCCAAGGTGTCGGCGGATTGCAAAGTGTCGTGTTGTACGCCTTACCAGAATTGGATGGGGCTATTGATACTATTCCCCTCGGTGGTTTGGTGGGTGAAAATATTTATCTGGTTCCCGAACGGGTACAACGATTAATTGGTAGGGTGAAAAGTTGGGTAGCTTTGCGACAAAAACCTGCTTCAGAACGCAAGATTGCGATCATTTTATATGGGTTTCCTCCCGGTTATGGTGCTGTGGGGACAGCTGCATTATTAAATGTCCCACGTAGTTTGCTGAAGTTTCTCCACGCACTCAAAGAACAAGGTTATACCGTCGGAGATTTGCCTGATGATGGGGAAGAATTGATTCGCTGGGTGAAAGAAGCGGATGAATCTTTAAATGACGCGGAGAATATCCCGGCATCTGTAAATGTCCGCACATTAGAAAAATGGTTGGGATATCTGCAAACTTCCCGCATTGAAAAACAATGGAAGTCTCTCACGGGAACTGGAATTAAAACTTATGGCGACGAATTCCAGATTGGCGGTGTGCAATTAGGGAATGTGTGGATAGGTGTACAACCACCTTTGGGCATACAAGGCGACCCCATGCGTTTAATGTTTGAACGAGATTTAACGCCCCATCCGCAATATGTTGCTTATTATAAATGGCTCCAAAATGAGTTTCAAGCTGATGCTATAGTTCACTTTGGAATGCATGGAACGGTGGAATGGTTGCCTGGTTCTCCTTTGGGTAATACGGGTTATTCTTGGTCGGATATTTTGTTAGGAAATTTGCCTAATCTATATATATATGCGGCGAATAATCCTTCGGAATCGATGTTGGCAAAACGTCGCGGTTATGGTGTGTTGATTTCCCATAATGTACCACCTTATGGTCGTGCAGGTTTGTATAAAGAATTGGTAGCATTGCGTGATTTGATTTCGGAGTATCGTGAAGATCCACAAAAGAATTATGTCCTTAAGGAAGGGATTTGTAAAAAAATTGTGGACTCTGGGTTGGATGCAGATTGTCCGTTTGCAGATGCGAAACGGTTGGGGATTGCGTTTACTCCCGAAAATGTTCGGATGTTTAGCACTCATGCTTTTGATGATTATTTGGTGGAGGTATATGGATATTTGCAAGTGTTAGAAAATCGGTTGTTTTCTTCTGGGTTGCATACTTTGGGGGAAGCACCGAATGAGGAGGAATTGGCGGCGTATTTGGAGGCTTATTTTGGGAAGGAGGATGGAATAAACGAACCGCGTTCGCGAAGTGTCACGCAGAGAAGGCGCGTTCACGAAGTATCTCGAAGAGAAGGACGCGAAGAAGAAGAAAGAGAGGAGGAGCAAAGAGTAATAAGGGATTTGTTAATGCAATCTACGGATGAGTTAACGAATTTGTTAAGGGGGTTGAATGGGGAATATATTCCGCCTGCGCCGGGTGGGGATTTGTTGCGGGATGGTGCTGGTGTTTTACCGACTGGGAGGAATATTCATGCTTTAGACCCTTATCGGATGCCTTCTCCTGCGGCATACCAACGGGGACGAGAAATTGCTAAAAAAATTATCGCCCAGCATTTGGATGAATATGGGACATATCCAGAAACGGTGGCGGTGATGCTTTGGGGATTGGATGCGATTAAAACTAAGGGTGAATCTCTGGGAATTCTGTTGGAATTGGTGGGGGCTGAACCTGTTAAGGAAGGAACTGGTAGAATTGTTCGTTATGAATTGAAGCCGTTGGTGGATGTTGGACATCCTCGCATTGATATATTGGGTAATTTGTCTGGGATTTTCCGGGATAGTTTTGTCAATATCATCGAATTGTTAGATGATTTATTTCAACGCGCAGCTAATGCTGATGAACCCGAAGATCAGAATTTTATTAGAAGACACGCTTTAGCTTTAAAAGCCCAAGGTGTGGAAAATGCATCGGCGAGATTGTTTTCTAATCCGGCAGGTGATTTTGGTTCTTTGGTGAATGATCGAGTTGTGGATGGTAACTGGGAATCTGGCGAGGAGTTAGGCAATACTTGGCAAAGTCGCAATGTGTTTAGCTACGGGAGAGAAGATAAAGGTGAAGCTAGACCGGAAGTCTTGAACACGTTGTTAAAAACTAGCGATCGCATTGTTCAAGAAATCGATTCGGTAGAATATGGTTTAACTGATATTCAAGAATATTACGCCAATACCGGCGGTTTAAAAAGGGCAGCAGAAAAACAAGGCGGTAAGAAGGTTACAACCAGTTTTGTGGAAAGTTTCTCGAAAGATACTACACCCCGCAATTTAGATGATTTGCTGCGGATGGAGTATCGCACTAAGTTGGTAAATCCCAAATGGGCGCAAGCGATGGCGAATCAAGGTTCTGGTGGTGCTTTTGAAATTTCCCAACGAATGACGGCGTTGATTGGTTGGGGTGGTACTGCCGATTTTACCGATGATTGGGTTTATGACCAAGCGGCTGATACTTATGCGTTAGATGAAGAGATGGCGGATAAATTACGTAAGGCAAATCCTGAAGCTTTTCGCAATATTTTAGGCAGAATGTTAGAGGCGCATGGGCGCGGTTTCTGGCAAGCTGATAGTGAGAAGTTGGATAAGTTGCGTCAATTATATGAGTTAACAGATGAGGAGTTGGAGGGTGTTACAGTTTAGAGAGTTGGGTACGTTAGGCATTATCTCGTTACATTCAATAGCATGCTGCCTACAACACTACATTATCTACCATTGACAAACTCACAGATGACCTGAATAATGCAGAAAAGGCTGTAATAGCGATGTCAGAAAAAATGTTACTAGGAGTTGGCAGCCGTTACGGTAAAAACAGCCAAGAATACGAGATGGCGGGTGGTGCGCGACGAGGTAATACCAAGAAGAAGCAAAGCGTACTAGGCAATTCCAAACCCACCAATTCTTTAGTAGCCGATTCTGTTAAGGTTTCTTCTGCAAATGGATCTATGAATGGGGTGTCGGATGCGATCGTGAGTTGAGTAACATCCAATAAGGTTTAGTCATACGTTAAATTGACGCTTATGGGCACTGTCCATTAGTGTCAACAAAAGCCTAGAAATAGCTTATCTGTTAGCTTCCTCACCCGCCTAGAAATTAATTCCCAGGCTAACAGCTAAAGTCTACTAAAGTAGACTCAAGATTTTTGAGTATATTTAGTCATAAATTCTTACCCTTACGCAATGATACATTTACTGCAACAGTAGATATTTTGGGTGAAGGTTTGGTGGGACAATGCGTTTTAGCATAAACAAAATTCATCTCATCTGAGATGAATTTTTGGGCGATGAATCGCCAAGCTTTGAACTAGGGTTATATAATCAGCAAATCTTTTCAATAGCAGTTATTTTCCAAGGCTTCATGGATGCTATCCCATTGCCGTCGAAATCCTGAACTAAGGGAAAAGTTCAAATTAATTTTTTGGAGACTGCGCCTGCGTTAAGCAATTTCTCAATGTTTCGGCTAACACCTGTACGTTGGGTTCCTTAAGTAGGTCAAGGTGAGAACCGGGAAGGTAATGGATATCTAATCCTCCAAGCACTAGGTCGCCCCAGCCGAATTGAGGATCGTATTGTATGCCTATAGCTTCGCCGCGATTTTGATCCTCTGTCCGCAAAAGGACACCTCGACCAAGATAAGGTGAAAAGATATATTCGCTGATGGCTTGAGTGTTAGTATCTATAATTTTTAAGTGCTTGTCAGTTCCAGGTAAATTCAGTACCCCTTCCAAGTAACGTTTATATCTATTTTGGAGACTCTGCTTACGCCAATAGCTCCATTCTCCAGACTTTTGCCAAAGGTAGGTAGGCCCTTCTTGAATAATATTATTTAAATGCAAAAAAACTCGCTTCAGAAATGGTGCCTGCCAGCTATAACCTGGACGACAACTATCAACTATAGCTAGAATCCCAACTTCTTCGCCTTGCTCTTGGAGTTGCCGAGCCATCTCAAAAGCAACTATACCCCCAAAAGAATAACCTCCCAGAAAATAAGGGCCATCGGGCTGAAGGGTCTGAATTTCTTGAATGTAGTGAGTTGCCATGTCTTCAATCCGCCTATGGAAAGGGTGTTTTCCATTTAGTCCTTGTGGCTGTAGTCCGTAGAATGGTTGGTCTGACCCTAAATGCAGTGCCAATTCACGGAAACACAAGACTTCTCCACCCAGTCCGTGAATACAGAAAAAAGGTGGCTTGGAACCGTTGGGTTGAATTTCTACCAGGGATGACCAGCTTGATTTTGATTTCTCTAAGCTATTTACTAAAGCCAAGTTTCTTACTATGTCTTTTTCTTGGCAGATTATTTTGGCTAGAGCCTCTATAGTCCCGGACTGAAAGAGAATCGCCAGAGGCAGATTTTTATTAAATGTCTTTTCAATTTGCCAAAACAGTTTTACCGCTAATATGGAGTGTCCTCCTAACTCAAAGAAGTTGTCCCTGACACCGATAGGCTGGACACCTAAAATTTCTGACCAAATTTTGGTCAGTTGGAATTCTAATTGATCGCGGGGAGCGATATAGGTGTTTTCGGAATCAAGCCTTGTTGAGTCTGGTGCTGGTAAAGCGCGGCGGTCGATTTTGCCGTTGGAGGTTAGGGGTAGGGTGTCTAGGAAAACGAAAGCACTAGGCACCATATATTCTGGTAGTTTCTGTTTGAGGAAGTGGCGTAGTTCCTCTGTGGTTGGTGTCTGTTCTGGGTGAGGAACGATGTAGGCGACTAATCGCTGGTTTTCGGGATGATCAACTCTAGCTGTGACGACAGTTTGCTGTATGGTGGGGTGTTGTGCTAGTAAAGTTTCGATTTCTCCAAGTTCGATGCGGAAACCACGGACTTTTACCTGATGGTCGATGCGTCCCAAGTATTCAATGTCTCCATTGGGCAAGTAGCGTGCCTGATCGCCAGATTTATAAAGGCGTGCGTTTGGTTTATCACTAAAGGAATTGGGGATGAACCTTTGAGCTGTTAGTTCTGGTCGATTTAAATAACCTCGTGCCACTCCAGCACCACCAATGTACATCTCACCTGGCACTCCAATCGGTACTGGTTGTCCCTGTTGATCTAACAAGTAAACTTGCAAGTCAGAAATTGGACGACCAATGACACTTCCACAAGCAACTTCTAAGTCTGCTATTGTCAGTGGACGATATGTCACATGCACAGTTGTTTCCGTAATGCCGTACATATTAACTAACTGTGGAGACTGATCGCCGTGGCGCTCAAACCAAGGTCTTAAACTCTGAATTTCCAGAGCTTCTCCGCCAAAAATCACCAGTCGCAAGCTCAACTTGTTGGCATTTCCCAACAATTCCTCTGCTTGTATAAGTTGGCAAAAAGCTGAAGGCGTTTGGTTGAGTACTGTCACTTGCTGCGTTAACAATAATTTGTAGAAGTCTTCAGGTGAACGACTCAGCCAGTAAGGTATTACTACTAACTTTCCACCATACAGCAGAGCGCCCCAGAGTTCCCAAACAGAAAAATCAAAGGCAATCGAATGAAAAAGTGAAAAGACATCCTGTTGGTTGAAGTGATACCAAGACTCTGTTGCTAACAACAGGCGGACAACATTCCTGTGATTGACTAAGACGCCTTTGGGTTGGCCTGTTGAGCCTGAGGTATAGATGATATATGCTAGGTTATTAGTTGTACAATCAGTGATAAAATTCTCTTGGCTTTCCTGAGCAATACTTCCCCAATCCGTGTCTAGGCAAACAAGCCTTGTTTGAGATTCTGGCAAGTTTTTTATCAGGCGCTGCTGCGTCAATAACACTGGTAACTGAGTGTCCTGCAATATGAAGGCTAATCGCTCTTGGGGATATGCTGGGTCAAGGGATAAGTAAGCGCCACCTGCTTTGAGGATTCCCAACAGTCCGATGATCATATCGAGCGATCGCTCTACACAAATTCCCACCAGTACCTCTGCTCCTACTCCTAGCTGTTGTAGATAGTGCGCCAGTTGATTCGCTCGTTGGTTGAGATCGTTGTAGGTTAACTGTTGGTCTTCAAACACCACTGCTACGGCATCAGGCGATCGCTCTACTTGCGCTTCAAACAACTGGTGCAGACATTGAGATAAATCGTAGTCAGTTTGGGTATTATTCCACTCTACTAATAGCTGATGCTGTTCGGCTGGTGTTAACAGAGGTAAATCTGAAATCTGCTGTTCTGGGTTGGCGACGATCCCTTGAAGTAAAGTTTGGAAATGCCCTACCATTCGAGCGATCGTTGTCGCATCGAATAAGTCTGTGTTGTATTCAATTCCACCTTTGATCCCCGATGAAGTTTCTTCCAGGTCGAGGGTAAGATCAAACTTTGCAGCACCGCTATGGACTTTTAAAGGAGTAATGGTCAATCCCGGAACTTCCCAGAGTTCCCTTGGGGTATTGTGGAAGGCAAACATTACCTGAAATAACGGTGAGTGGCTCAGATTTCGTTCTGGCTGTAGTTCTTCTACTAGCTTTTCAAAGGGCAGGTCTTGGTGGGCATAAGCTGACAAAACTACTTCCTGCACCCGACCTAACAATTCCCGAAAACTTGGATTTTCTGAAAGGTTAGTTCGCATTACTAAATTATTGGCGAATAATCCAATCAGCCCCTTAACTTCAAGTTGGTTACGGTTAGCTATTGCAGAACCAACAATAATATCTTCTTGGCCCGTATAGCGGTAGAGCAACGTCTTGAATGCTGCCAACAAAGTCACAAACAAGGTAACTCCTGACTGCTGACTCAAAGACTTAAGTGCATCACTTAAGTTATTGGGCAAATTCAGAGATTGTCTTGCACCTCGATATGTTTGCACTGGCGGGCGGGGACGGTCAGTTGGCAACTCCAGTATAGGTAACTTCCCTCCTAGTTGCTGCTTCCAATAGGCAAGCTGAGATTCCAACACTTCACTAAGCAAACACTCACGCTGCCAAATAGCAAAGTCAGTATACTGACTGGGTAGTTCAACCAACGGTGATGGTAAGCCATTGGAAAAAGCTTCATATAAAGTCGCAAGTTCCTGCAAAAGTACGCCCAACGACCAGTCATCGCCAACAATCTCGTGTATCGTTAGCAGCAAGATATGCTCAATTTTACTCAATTGCTGCAAGACTGCACGCAGTAACGGCCCACTGGCTAAGTCAAAAGATTGCTGCACTGATTCAGTTATCAGCCGTTGACTCTCTTGTTGACGCTCAGTTTCAAAAAGCTCTCTCAGAGAAACAATTGCCAGAGTCCACTTCAAGTCTGAGGCAATGACCTGTAATGATTGCCCATCTACAGCAGTAAAAGTCGTTCGCAAAGCCTCATGACGCCGCATAATTTCACGCAAACTCTGATCCAGCGCCCTGACGTCAAGCAAACCCTTCAGATGAATAGCTACAGATATATTGTAAGTATGATTCCCAGGATTTAACTGGTCGAGAAGCCACAGGCGCTGTTGAGCAAAAGACAAGGCAGTATCTGACTCTTGTCTTTTAAGATTTTTTAGCAAAGAGGTAAAATCCATACCGAAATCTCTAAATAGATAATTAGGTGAAAATAGTGATTGTTTCTACCGTTTTCCTAATGCTATTGACATGAAGATTACAGCTTTATGAGTCAGGTTAAAAAACTCAAAAGGATATTTAAGAGGATGTTTCAAACCTCCCGAAAGATATTATAGTTTTACCCTTCAGATTTAGGTTAAATTGAAGGTTTAAAGCATATGCTAGGATACTTCGCAGTACTCATCATTAGAGCAAAAAGCTCTTTTAAAACATCTTTTTAATTTGTTTATTTACTTAAGGACACTTGAATCTACCAGTTTTTTATGACAAAGCTATTACCAAGCAATGTCAAAACTGTGACTTATTCAGTTGTAAACTTTCTGTCCTATGCCCCTCATAAGTGCTGAGTTCCCAGAAATAAAAAACTCCACCCACAAGGGGATGGAGTTTTTGGGCATGGGGAATGGGGCACTTGTACTGAGCGTTGTCGTTGGCGCAGCCTAAGAAGAGAAGTATAGGGCATGGGGAAGAAGTTACCTGTTTGGCCCATGCCCTATGCCCCAAGGGTTGGGGGGAGCAACCTCGACCACCCACTCAAGGGAATTGAGTTTCCCGCCGCTTTCAATGAAGTGATGAGTAGGTAATCTCACTTGTTGACTCGGAGATCGGAACTGTTTTGCCTAATGTCCAATATGCAAATTTTATCGCTCCTTACCCGTAGATACCGAACAATTGCTTTCACTATTGCGTGTTTGGCTATATCGGTAACTCAAGTCTGTAGAGAGGTGTTAGCAAAGCACCACAAACTCAGTAAATCACAAATTTTTTTCAAAGGCGATCGCTAAAGATGCAGAGATGGCGGATAAACTACGTAAGGCAAATTTTGAAGCTTTTCGCAATATTTTAGCGAGAATGTTGGAGGCGCATGGGCGGGGTTTTTGGCAAAGCAAAACATTTTAGATCCCCCTAAATCCACGCCACATGCTTCAAGTCAGGAAACCCGCCCAACGCAGTGGCTCCCCTTAAAAAGAGGGACTTTACAGCAGTTTTCATCTATTTGAACCACATCTGTCGTAGGGGCACAGCATTGCTGTGCCCCTACCGCGTGGTCTATTTATCTGAAAATAGCTTTATAGAATAGAGCAAGATAGTTAGCCAGAAACCCAGCAAGATAGGCAAAAATATTAATTTAAATATCAGGACAATTCCACCCATGAAGCCTGAAAGCAAAAGTGGAATAAATCTTTGCTTTCCTTCGTGATTAAAAGATTGATAAGTCAGCCAAAGACATAGAAAC
>NZ_JBTYKD010000276.1:0-9574 GCF_054880495.1 Nostoc sp. | reverse complement strand
TCTGACGCAAGTCGAGAGAGTAGGCTTTCATCGCCACGAGTTATCAGTAGAATTGCTCTCTCATATTGTACTGCACTAGACTAATAACCGCTATAGTCCATCGCGAACCACTCTTTCTTTTCCACATCCCGTGAAAAGTCAGGTTCATTTTCAAGTGTTGGCACAAATGTAGTAAATCAGTTCACTCTTTTTAAAGTACCAGTAACTACTGCACCTCGAACGGTTATGATAATAAAGATTTCTTTGCCACCATCAACAATGGTACCGCTATAAGTAGCACTATCTTCTGATGAGAATAGTTGCACCGTACAATCGTGTTTAACACTATAAGTTCCTGCGGCTGTTACGTTTGTAAGTGAATAACCGTTTACAGTATTGCTAGCGGTTCTAGCACCTGTTAATTCAAATATTCCCCTTCCATTGAGCTTGATTAAATCAACCTCAGCATAAGACGATCCTTGGATCGTTCCAGTCAATTTAAATCCATAGCTACCTTTTATGGTAGCATTATTACAAGAAGGCGTAGCTTGGGCGTTCACCTTTTGAGAGATAGCATTTGAAATGGTCAATGCTGACACAGTAGCAATTATTAATGTCGTAAAAAAGCCTTGGATTTTAAAGTTCATCATATTCATGAAATCAAGACACACTTGCGTAAATATTCACACTAGAAGATTACTATTGAATGACTTAACTTGTAAATCCCATTAGAAAATAAAATTTTTTACACAAAATTTATTTGCACTCAC
The DNA here is from genome assembly GCF_054880495.1 of Nostoc sp. Lineage (NCBI taxonomy): Bacteria > Bacillati > Cyanobacteriota > Cyanophyceae > Nostocales > Nostocaceae > Nostoc > Nostoc sp. Next base: position 8,825 of record NZ_JBTYKD010000276.1, on the reverse strand, counting down.
TACAGGTTTCGTGGTGTAATAATCTGAATACCCAAGCGTAGTAGTGATGTGCTTCAAATCGCTCTATGACATAACCAGCAGGGCAAAGGGTAGCATGGTAATCATTTCTGTCAATATGTATGCTTGGAACTAAGCTAACAGAGCTTGCCTTGAAACACCAAGAGATATTTGCCTTTCTATAAAGAAGCGATAATTGTGCCAATAAAGAAAATTAATTAGGTGTCAAATCGTTGTAGGCTGTGGATTACAAGGTCTACAGTCTAGCAATGAAAATAAATCGGCATGGACGTGCCAAGGTTCTAACTCAGTCAGAGATACAGCTAATTTTCAGCGATGGCTTAGACAATGACCGCGATAAAACCTTGTTCGCAGAACTTACGCATTGACAGGAATCTGACCATGTGTATTCAAGCCCATCTTTTGTTCAAGATGTTCCAGAATAAAGTCACGAGCCACCTGAAGAGACAAATTTCTCTGGACTTCATACCAGTTTTCAATTAACTCTTCGGTTCGCATTAATTCTAGTTGTGTAAAGGCGCGGATAGCGCTAAAAAAGTGAGTTTTAATTGCCTCAGATGTCCTTACCCTTACGGGTTCGCCAGTTGCTTCAAGTCGGGGAACCCGCCCAACGCACTGGCTCACCATGAATAGTTCAATTCCACACACTTGCTTAATAGCTCGATGGTAACATTCAATCCCCCAATGAATCGAATGTAACTCCTTACTATCATGTGACAAATCTTCCATGATATCTGCTAAACGTGTGCAGCCTGGATACTTTGATTCTGCTAATAAAAACAGAGTGTAAGTGTCAAGATCACACTTTGCCGTGGATGGCTTGGTAGTTACTCTGATTGCCCATACCCTCAATAGAGACACGTAAATTATCCAACTTTCCACTCACCTACCGACTAGCGATCGCATATTTTTTCTTCTTTTTCTTAGTACATTTGTTGTCTAATTTGTCAATGCGTAAGTCCTGGTTCGGTATCTGCCTATTTAGCGCCTGTAGAATCCGTGAATGCTGTACCCTGCTAACTCAAGACATTTACACGGTCAAGGGTAACGTTAGACCTCGGCTGATTATCAGAAAGTCAAACACTAAAGGCAAGCTGGCTACTAGGTCAATCCCAGTGATTGAAGACCTACGGCGGTTATTGGTTGAATATTACCTCCTGGCAGGGGATGATTATCTGTTTCCCGGTCGTAGCAATGGGCATATCAGCGAAGACTCAGCCGCTAGGATTTTGAGAGAAGCTTGCAAACAGGCTGGGATAATTGGCGTGAGTACCCACAGCTTCAGGCGTACCGCCTTAACTCAGATGAGCAACGCTGGTATACCACTGAGAGTTATTCAGGAAATTTCAGGGCATCGGAATTTAGAACAGTTGCAGCGTTATTTGGAAGTGAGCGATGAGCCAACTATATATATGGCTTTTCTTGCACTCCTAAGTGTAGTTTTAGCTTTAGGAGTAACTTTTTTACAACCTATAGCTGTAGCAGGAATAAGCGTCATAGCTGGATCTAGAACTAGATTTTTGATTGAGATAGCAGCTTTAGCCATAGCTGGCTTTAGTGGTTATATTATTTTATTTCAATTATTTTATAACAATCTAGCTGTTGATTCTTTTTCTATTTTATTATCTGTTATATTTGTAGTGATTATTCTAACTTCAATTTTATTAAGCAATTATATAGGTAAAGAAGCTACATTTGGAAATAGTAAGTATATTTTTATTTGGGCAATGGTAATAGCTTCTGCTGCAAAAAGAGGAACAAGCTTTCAAGAAGCTGACTTAACTGATAGTGATTTTACTCAAGCACAACTTAAAAACACAAATTTTAGAGCAGCTATTCTTAAGCGAACCTGTTTTTTTCAATCTAGAAATCTTAACTATGCTTGTATGGATAAAACTTATTTAGAAAGTCAAGATTTACAACAGTTAGTTATGACAGGTTTTGGACAAAATAAAAACTTTAACAATCGACAGGACTTAAGAGGTATTAATTTGTCTAGAGCAAACCTTACAGACATTAGCTTTATTGGAACCGATTTGAGCGGGGCAAATTTGCAGGATGCTGATTTATCTAAAGCAAAACTTGTACAAACTCAATTAGATGGAACAGATTTAACAGGTGCTACTCTTACTGGAGCTATCATACAAGACTGGGGTATTACAAGCCATACCAAACTTAATGGAGTAAGGTGCAAGTATATTTATATGCGTTTACCTACGGAAGATGATCTCGATCCGTGTCGTAAACCCGATAACAAGAAAGAAGTTTTTGAAGACGGAGACTTTGCAGACTTCATCAAGCCAATTTTTGATACACTCGACCTTTACCATAATCGAGATATTGATCCTCGTGCGATTGCAATTTCCTTTAAGCAGTTAGCAGAAAATCACCCTGATGCTGAATTAGAAATTGTGGCAATAGAAAAGCGGGGACAGGATAAGTTTCTGCTTCGTGCTAAAACCGCACCAGAAGCTGACAAGTCTGAATTGAGTGCAGAATATTTTGACACTTACAATCAAATAAAAGTCTTGCCAGAGCGAGAAATTAAATTACTTTTAGCAGAAAAAGATAGTAGAATTCAAAGTTTAGAAAATTTTGTTAATCAGGCGCTACAACGCGCTAGTTATTATTCAAATGTAGAACAGGTAAGTACTATGACTAACAACCCCGGTGGATTTTCAGTTGGTGGTTCTGTAGGCGGCAACGTCAACAACGTTCAAGGTGATAACAACCGCGCAGTTCAAGGAGATAATAATCAGGCTGTCCTTGGTGATGGTAATCAGGTGGCGCAAGACAGTTGTCAGTGAACGCAGAACGGCAGTTGACTGGGCAACAGAAATTAAGCACTTACTCGATAACGACTATGCCGAGAGCGACAAAATCATTTTAGTATGTGACCAGCTAAATACCCACAAACTTGCCTCACTTTATGTTGCATTTGAGCCGTCCATTGCTCGTCGTCTGGTCGAACGTTTGGAAATTCATCACACCCCCAAACATGGAAGTTGGCTCAATATGGCTGAAAACGAACTGTCCGCAATGACTCGACAATGCCTAGATCGTCGAATTCCCGATCGCAAAACTTTAGAACAAGAAACAACTGCTTGGTACACTCAGCGCAATCATTCCCAAAAGTCAGTAGATTGGCAGTTCACGACGGCAGATGCTCGTATCCGTCTCAAACGTCTTTACCCACAAATAGAAAATTGACAGACCACTAGGTCTGAACGCGAGTGCGTTCCCGAAGGGTAGCCTACACTGTAAGAGCAAACTTTTGGGTTTGAGCGCTGATTTGTAAAGAAAATCTAAAGAGAACACTTGCCTCTGTTACTTCTGGTCATTCGACTTTGCTCCTCGTGCTATTAACATCCGAGCAATTTGTGCCCGATCTTCTGCACTTGCGTTCGTGTAGGTCTTATTTGCCATCAGCGCTTGATTGCCCACCTCTGTTACCAGCGCTTTACCATCATCAGGGGTCGCTTCAAACATTAGCTTGATGGCATCTAAGTTTCCCCAAAAGGCAGCATTTACCAGTGCCCTTCCATCAGGTTTAGCCCCTGCTTGAAGGAGTAGCTTAATTTTTTCTGGCTCTCCTCCAGCCCAGTAAAGCGCAGAACGCCCTTCCGGATCGCGCACATTTACATTTGTCCCCACATGAATCAATGCCTTTAATTCATTAAGCGATCCACCCAATCCACTCCGAATTAACATCTGTTCACGAGTACTCCTCACATCGCCGCGTTGAGCCACATCAGTGACGTATCGTTGTGTTCCCTGAGTATCAATGTCACCATATAGAACAGTTCCAATGAAGAGTAGGAATGGGATAAGGATTGCAAAGATAGTTGCCCATTTATTAGAAAATCGATGCCAAAGTAATAAACTGCTCAACCCGACAAGAATGCAACTTAGAATTATAAACCCTGGACTAGCCACAAAGGATATAGCAATCCTAGCCAACCAGTCAGGCAGAACAGCCAACCAAGTAAGCAGCAATCGTATGCGAGTCAATAGTAAAAAGCAAAACGCTGAAAAAATCCAAATTAGACCAACTAGAATTCTCAGAGCATAACGTAGTCCGCGTGATATTTGAAACATGGCTAACTTCCCGATAAAAACCTATACACGAGAGTACTTTTTAGACTTTGGACAAAAAAGAATTGTTCGCCACAAATTGGTAATTTTTGGGCCAGGTAGTTGTGAACTGCTGTCCACTTGGTTTTATCCTCAACTGGTAGCGTGAATTTGGGACGTGGTTCTAACTGGATAATCTCAATCGCCGCTTTCTTAGCGTGAGCGATCGCTGCTCGTTCAGCAAGGGCTTCGCCAAATCACTCATGTAACCAGACGACTGCCTGCCGTAGATTGCAATTGTTAACGTGCATCACCAAGTCAATCGCACCACCACCACCTTAAAACGAAAATTCATTGATGAACGCACCGATTTATCTGTGTTGCGCGTGAAACTAGAAACCACAGTTCTAGAAAAAATTGCGGCTCGACTCAAGTGCCTTGAAGAAGACCTAAATGAAGGGCTAGAAGCATTAACCAAATCCATTGATGACGTTCAAAATACCGTAGATATTTTGACCACAATCAAAAATGTTACGGGGCTTGTTGCACGGATTCTCGTAATTATTTAATTACTTTTACCCTATTTTTATTAAGCTACTGTGGGGCATTTCAAGAAGAGTTCAGGGATAAGGGGTCAAAGGAACAATTCAGATGGAGTATAATCTCCATCTGAGGAATAGATTGCTATAAAGCGAATAACCAATATTAAATGAGGTAAAATTAATGCCAAAAAAACTTGCTGTTGTCATCAGTGGAGCAGTATCACTAGGAAGTTATGAAGCTGGCGTTATGTATGAAGTTCTGGAAGCGATCGCTTAAACCGCAAGTTGCCCCAGCAAACAAAGTAAATCTTTATACTTTACTGTATCAGCAAGGTAAATGCCTGTGAGCGATGGAACAGCGCGATCGCTCAAGTTTCCTCTAAGAAAATAGACATCGCTTTTCATCTATTATCAGTTCATTGCTATCAAAACTGATATCAAATGCCTGAACAAAAATCCCCACCCAGCGAAATGATTCGCGTCCCTACTGCCCTAATTCCAGTAGTCAAAGAACTATCCAAACTGCACAGAGAAGGACATACAATTGCCTTGCTGCAAGGCTTAGAGGAATTGCTCTCTAGGTTTGATAGCAATATTGATATCGATGTTGCACCTAGCAGTAAATCGGTTTTGCAGCGGGAGTTGAAGCTAGAAACCAAACTAGAGGCTATCTCTGGGCAGTTGGAAAAATTGTCACGGGCTATTTCATCAAATAGATACAACAGTCAACCCAAACAAAGAAGACAAGCTAACCCATACCAGCTTTCCCCAGTTGAACTGCAAGCATTACCTCCTGAAAATCTAGCACCGCGACTAGGTTTAAGTCCGTCGAGCCTCGCACCGGAAAGAGAAAAACTCACTACCAAAGAATTTATCAGTTGGACTCGCAACCGCGACCCCAGGGGCATAGGTTGGGAATGGAATGCAAAAGATGGGCTATATCACCCAGTGAAATAACTGCCACTGTCCCCCCAATAGGGTTTAATGAAGGAGCATTCAACATAAGAATAGCCAATGTTGAATACCCCGACCACGCTCACTAACACCGAACTCATCGACCTTTGGCTGCACGGCAAAAGCAAAAACACCGTTGACGGCTACCGCCGCTATGCCGAGCGGTTTTTTTCTCATGTCAACAAGCCGCTCTCTGATTGCACCCTCATGGATTTTCAATTGTGGGTGATGACACTTCATTGTTCTGACAATTCCAAGCGGGTAGCAGTGGGAGCAATTAAAAGCCTGTTTTCCTTTGCTAAACAGTTGGGGGTGGTATCGGCTAACTTGGGAATACTGATTAAGTCCCCCAAGGCAAAGAACCGATTGGCAGAGCGAATTCTCACTCAAGAGGAAGTACAATTACTGATAAATTCCACGACAAATGGACGCGATCGCACTCTGGTTCGTTTACTTTATTTTGCAGGTTTGCGGGTAAGCGAATTATGTAGCCTCAAGTGGCGTGACCTCAAGGCGCGTGGCGACGGGGGGCAAATCACAGTATTTGGTAAGGGTGATAAAACCAGAACTGTGCTTGTTGGTGCTGGTATTTGGCGCTCCATTAATGAGTTAAAGAATTACGCTAAACATGATGACCCAGTGTTTGTTTCAGCTAAGGGTGGTCATCTGTGCCGCAGTATGGTATTTCATATTGTGAAAAATGCTGCAAACCGCGCTCTTATTGAGGGGAATGTATCACCCCACTGGCTCAGGCATAGCCACGCTTCCCATAGTCTCGACCGGGGAGCGCCGATACACTTGTTACAGAAAACCCTGGGGCATAGTTCAGTTGCCATCACGGAAATGTATCTTCATGCTAGACCGACTGATAGCAGTGGGTTGTATTTGCCAGATGATGATGAGTGATGGATTAGGGATTAAGTGTTGCGAAAAATTCCGATTCCAGCCCCCAGTCCCTATTTTAGTGACGAGTATAGGAACGCCTAAAGAAAGTTTTGAATCTCTGGGCTATAGCGGACATGGCAACTGCTGCTACAGAAACCGATATTGTTGCTATTTTGATTCCAGAATCATCTGCAAGTATCGCTACAGCCGCTAAAGCGATCGCTACTCCGATACAACTTTGTTTGACCCTATTTGTAACTTGATAAGCTCGATTGCAGGAATTACAAATAAGTGTGTGTCGTGAGAATCTATCTAGCAAAATCGGCTTTGCATTCAACTCACCATTCTCAACATTTCTCCATGTGGAATAGCCTTGATAAAAAGGCAAAGATGACCCAAACTTATCTAGCCACAAGCGATACTCAATCACCAATGTGTCACATGTTTTCAGCGGCAAATATAGTTCTTTGAGACTTGTTCCCAAGCGTTCAATTTCTGACTGTTGTCCTGCGATAAGAGGCAAATCCTGCTCCAATATTTTGTTCGTATTTAAGTGATCGAGCCACCGGGGTCTTAGCTTGACTCCCCAAGTCAGGAAATCACGATAACCTCTAGCTAAAAGACGACATCGCCCTTTGCCTAAAGGAATCGAATACAAAGCTAGTCCAAATGTCCAACCTCGTTCTTCAATATAAGCAGTGTTCAGAACAAGATTTGGAGCAACAAAATCAATATATTTCCAGCCTTCATTTGATTTGTTAGTTCCCCGCCACCGACCTCGAATCCCCTGAACCGAACTCTCTAGCACTTCCATTTCTAGCGGTTGGGCATTTTTCCGATTACCACCACCCCTGGTGCCATGATGGCTAATAGCAACATGAGCAGGATCTATGACGTTCTCTACTAGATATGTTTGGTCATAAGGCAGATCCAATATAAAGTCTGCACACACGAATCCAGGCTTGTCTAAATCTGGTATAATTGGAATATTTTCATCAACAGCAGTTTCTTTTTCGCCAGCCCACACCCAAATCATGCCTTGACGTTCTACAACCTTAAAGGATGGCACGCAAGCATTAACTGGAATTTTTGCATCTGTTGGTAATTGGGGAATGTGCAGACATTGACCATCACTGCCAAACTGCCAACCGTGATATAAACATTCTATTTTGCCGTCAATAATTTGTCCTTCAGAAAGTTTGGCTGTACGGTGAGGACAACGATCTGCTAAACAGATAAATTGTCCATCTTTGTTTTTGAACAAAACCAAGGGTTCATCGTACAAGGAAAAGCTATGAGGGCGGTTGGTAGGCAAGTCTTGCACAAAGGTAACGGGATACCAACATTGCCTCCAGTTAAATTCTTGCTTCTCCTCAAGTGTCTCAAAGCTAGAAGTTGGTGGTGTCGCCTGTAGTGTCTCTGTTTCTAATGACATAGTTTTCTCCAGGTTTCTATAATTCTATACCTAACACACAAGGGACTAACACTCCTTTGAGTGCTATGCGATCGCACTAATAACCCTATATATTAAGTTATGCTGCAAATTGAAAATATTATCATTATCCCCGATAGCGAACTCATTCCTTAGCTGATGTCCGACTCAATCGACTGTCAACCATTGCCATTTAAAACTATTTGCAACTCCTTTTGCTTTTCATATCAATGTAGAAAGAGCCATACAGTGCATTCACCCTGACGAGTTTGAGGTTAATTGTTCAACTGCCATTTTCTGTAATTCATTCCAAAGTGCAATTGTAATTGATAGTTCTTGTGTGTCCTTCGGTAAGGATGAAGAATAGGCTTTTGCACTGCTATTCATATTACAATTGGTCAAGCCGCAGTTTAATTATACTGAATGATGTTCACCCATTCTCTGTACCCAGATAATTGGTCAGAAATTGCCACGGACGTTAAGCAACAAGCCCAATGGCGTTGTCAAAAGTGTGGGTTACACTGCATACCCCCAGGAGAAAACACAGCAAAACTTACACGCTCAAAACGCAGAGTGTACACCCTACAGGTTCATCATTGGGACAGAAATCCAGCCAATAACCACAGAGGCAACCTAATAGCCCTATGTAGTGTTTTATGTAGAATCCACGTCGTAGAAGCCTTGATGTGACTGACTTTTGTTAAATTCTTCTACAACGTAACCCATGATAACTCCCTTTTTACAAAGCAGAAAAATTTACAAAATGTAACTAGTTTTTTTGATTCAGTACCGCACTTTTCAGTGCCTAATTATTAAAATCATTGTGTTGATAGATTCTTGCTCCCGGCGAAGCAAAAACATGGTTTGAGATGACTGTAACAATTGCCTACCAACTTGACAAATGGCTTCAATCGAAGTGG
>NZ_JBTYKD010000275.1:0-2707 GCF_054880495.1 Nostoc sp. | reverse complement strand
TTATTGGAATGCCAAGCTGTTGCCAGAGGGCCTGTTTCTGCTTCCCCGTCACCAACAACTGCCGTCACAATCAAATCCGGGTTATCGAAAGCAGCACCGTAAGCGTGGGAGAGGCTGTAGCCTAACTCGCCGCCTTCGTGAATCGAGCCAGGAGTTTCAGGTGTGCAGTGACTACCAATTCCCCCAGGAAAGGAGAACTGTTTGAAAAACTTCAGCATACCTTCCTCGTCTTGGCTCTTATCAGGATAAACCTCAGAATAGGTTCCTTCTAAGTATGTCGGTCCAAGGATGCCCGGAGCGCCATGACCGGGGCCTGCGATGTAAATCACGTCCAGATCATATTTTTTGATTAAACGGTTGAGATGGACGTAGATAAAGCTCAAACCGGGACTTGTACCCCAGTGTCCTAACAGGCGATTTTTGATGTGTTCTGGCTTGAGGGGTTCTTTTAGCAGTGGATTGTCCTGCAAATATATCATACCTAGAGCTAAATAGTTACAGGCACGCCAGTAAGCATTGATTAGACGCAGTTCTTCAGTACTAAGTGGGGCAGATTTGTCTTGTTTTAAATCTGAAGACTTGGGCTTAGAAGGAGAAATAGTCATAGATTTTGAATCCTACTAATCTATTTTTAGTTAAAGAGTCGTTGAACACGCGATGTCTGACGACAAGCCGCTTCCGATCGCCCTACAGCCCTTCTCAAGACAGGAGACGCTACGCATAGCTTGGCTTTTGAGTCGGGGTACGGGCATCTTACGACGGGTGTCTCCTCTTCTTCCAAAGAGAGAAGCTAGCACCTGCCATAGGATGCCCAAAGGGCTGTAGGCAGAAGTCTGTCCGCCGACGCTCAGAGTTATCTGAGCGTCTACACAGTTTTAAAACCTGATGTTTTAAGACTAGATATGAATATCAAAGAAGTGATGTAGCACAGTGCATCTACCATTGGGTACTACATTGATCAATCTCAAAATGGTTAAGCGGATATCAATCGATAACTACGGTTTTACTCGCGGTTCACTTACACAAGCAGCTACTTCCAATACAGTTTGCATAAGGTTAGCAATTAACAAGATCCTGAAGTAATTGAGTCAAAGAATCGATCTTTCCCCATTACAAAAATCTCGATTTTTAGCTAACCCAATCCTATTGCCCGCACTTCACTATTCACTACTATCTTGTTTAAAATTACCTGATGTCTGGATTAAAAGGGTGAATATGCAGTACATACGCTATAAGTACCTATATTCTGATATATCTTCTAACTTTAACATCTAACCAAGGGTAGAGAAAATATAGTTTATAAGTTAAATAAATTACGCTATAAGTTTAGTGTTATATCTAAAAAAATAGATCGGTTATAAATATTTGCATTTTAGTTATAAAAACTGGCATAAACTCAGTTAAATATTAACCAACTATTAACCTATTTATGATTTTTTATGTCTATTATTACCAAAATGCTTACTGATATTTTGCCAGGTCAACCTTTTCCAATTGGCGCTACATTTACCCCTAATGGTGTCAATTTTTCGGTATTCTCTAAAAGCTGCACGGGACTGGAATTATTGCTCTTTGATGAGCCAAATTCACCCCAACCCAGCCGTGTAATTCAGCTACACAAAAAGCATAATAAAACCTTCTACTATTGGCATATTTTAGTATCAAATATTGGTGCTGGGCAAGTTTACGCCGTTTACGCTTATCGGGCGTATGGACTTTATGCGCCAGATCAAGAACTAAGGTTTGATAGCAGTAAGGTACTACCATCCTTATATTATCCTCAATGCTTATTGGCAGCCGTTGACATTTGAACTACCACTTTTGGGTAGTGGAGAAGGCTGGCATCAAATTGTAGATACTGCTTTGCCATCTCCTCAAGATTTCTCCGATTTGAAAACTGCGCCCTTAATTGCATCTCAAGAATATCTTGCTGGGGGGCGATCAGTTGTCGTGCTGATGGCACGTTAGCGTACCACTCCCGTTTTCTAAACGGGCATTTCCTGATAGCAGTAACTACAGCGCCAGTAAAGTTTTCCCAAACGCACATGACGGAGTAAAACGTCTGAACAGTTAGGGCAAAAATGCTTACTCATCATCGATTGACTGATTGTTGTAGATATACTCAATTTGCGAGGACTCGTTAATAAAACTTTATTAAGCATATATTTCACTAAACTTTGTCAATTTGTTGATAAAGATTAGTATGACACTCTCATGTTAGAAATCATGTTTAACCGAGCGTTTGATTGGTGTATAAGTTGTACAAGTTTTACTAAGATATTTTATTTTTAACCTTTATTTAATAACTTTTAAGCGTTTATCTCTCCTATGGTGTAATTCCATTTAAAAAAATATTTACAATATATAAATTGGCTGTAGTAGAAGTATATATCTGTATCCCGCTAACCATATATCATTATTCTTGAATAAATTCTGTCTCTTGTTCTTTTTGGGATAATTTATTCTTTGGAGGTCTCTTAACCAGACGAACTTTCATCCACTGGAAGGAAACAAGGTTGAGTAACAGACCGATGATGAACAAAATCACCATAAGCACAACCTGATACCAAGCGATCGGTTGCACCACCGAATCTACAATAAGATGGAAAAAATTTAGTCCGGTATATAATATGGTTAAACCAAAGTGAATGCTTCGGTAGCGACTCGAATCAGTAAACACAGTAGCAACGGGAGCAGCCATTGGGAA
>NZ_JBTYKD010000274.1:0-20288 GCF_054880495.1 Nostoc sp. | reverse complement strand
ACCCTTGATGGGGTGAATATGTCCGCATCGGGAACAAGTTTGACTTGTGTAAGCAGGTGGAACAAATATCACTCTCACACCAGTAATATTTGCTTATTCTCACGTTTTGCTACTTCCAAAATCTGATTGCAAGCATCGGCAAACCCCTGCATCGTGCGGTCAATTTCGCCACCCAAGTCAGGGAGTACTATAAGCTTGCATTTAACAGAGATGGGTTGAGTCATAAGACCATTATAACTCATCCAGTGCAATTAATGTTGACTGCGACTAAAGTCGCACGAGCCGTTTACCTCTCAGCACTGAAGTGTCTGAGTTTCCCACATCCCGCGAGGTTCTATGAGACAAAATCCTAGTTTATACAGAGGTTTTGCCTGGAATACGTTTTTGTTGCTTAACCTGTTTTGTCAAATCTTGATCAGTAAAGTATTCTTTAGCATGGTTGAAATAACTACTAGATTCATTTTTATCAATGATACCATTCACAACTAAACCTAAAACGTTGTGACTGGATCTTTGTAGCATTTCTTCAGCAGCAGCTGCACTGTTAGAATCAATTACCCCAGGTCGAGCTACTAACAAAATCCCATCAGTCATTTGGCTTAAAGTCAAAGCATCGGCTGCCAAAAGTAGGGGAGGGGCATCAATAATAACAAAATCATAGTTATATTGAGATGAGAAATTGTCAATTAGTGATGCCATCCGTTTTGAGTCAAGCAAAGCAAGTGGGTTGGGAGGTCTAACTCCCGCAGTTAAAACATCAAGGTTATCCATTACCTTAGATACAGCAATGTTAAAATCAGCCTGACCTACAAGAACCTCACTCAAACCAACTGCATTGGTTAGTTGCCAGAGATGATGCTGAGAAGGAATTCGCATATCTGCATCAATTAGTAAAACTTTACGTCCTAGTTGAGCGATCGCTGCCGCCAAATTAGCTGAAACTGTAGATTTGCCTTCTTTAGGAACTGCGCTAGTTACCACGATAGTTTTAAGCACTTTATCTGAACTCAAGAATTTCAGATTGGCTTGAATCATTCGATACATTTCGCTCGTTAAAGAGTAGGGAGTATCTCTGACGGCAATTGTTTGGTCTGTTAATTCTGCATTTGAATAACGGGAGCGAACCTTTTTAACAAACAAAGGAACAATTCCCAGCAAAGTATATCCAAATACATCTCTAACTTCTTTAAGTGTTTTTAGAGATCTATCTCTCATCGCTAGGAAGAGTACAGTTGTGGTGGCAAAGAATAAACCGAACATCACTCCTAGCACCAAAACAATTATTTTTTTGATTAGTACTTGTTTTTTGGGCACTAAAGCCTGAGAAATAATCCGGGAAATCGGTGAATTTGTATTCTCAACTAACTGTAATTCTTGAACCTTTTTCAATAGAGTTTGATAGGTCGAATCTGCGACTGCAACTTTCCGTTCTAACTCCCGCTGATTTTGTGCCAACTGGGGTATGAGTTTCACGCGCTGTTCGTAGTTAGAACGGGAATTATATAGAGAGGAGAGTCTTTTAGTTAAGCCAAAGCGCTGTATTTCTGACTGGAGAAAACTTTGGATAAGGCTTTGTCTGAGTTGTCCAATCTGCAATTGGCTCTGGGGAACTTGGGTTTGATTGCCAACAGTCTGACCAACTTCCTGTTGCAGGAGAGATTTTAAATTAGCTTTCTTGGCTTCTAGGTTAATAACTACGGGGTTGTCATCTAGGAAACGGCTGCGCTCAATCGCTAACTGCCGGTCAGTGTCTTGAAGTTGTGTAAGAACTCCCTGTACTGCAGGTGACTGACTCAGGGCACTCACAGCGATCGCTTCTTGAGAATTTAGCTCTACTTTCTGACGCAGTTCATTGCTTTGGGCGTTTACCTCATCCAGTTGAGCCTTAACAGTATCCATCTCATTGTCTAGATTTCCAATAATCGCAACGGCTGATTTTGTCTCCTCTGATAAATCTGCAGTGTGATGCTTTTGTTTAAATATACGTAGCGCTATTTCTGCATTATCAACAGCGGCTTGAGTTTTAGGAAGCTGCTTGGCCATAAATTGACGAGTTGCCCCCGCCTCAGAGCGATTTGTCGTAATATCATTATCTAAATAAAAATTCATAATTGTGTTGACCACTGCCGCTGCTTCTTGCGGGTCATGGCTGCTATAGCTAATTCGCAATACATCTGTCCCACCAACAATTTTTACCTTCAGGGCTTTTTGTAGCGCTTCTACTTCCAGAGGTTTACCTTCATTGTCTTTGAGTTGTAGTTTGTCTATTGTCCGCTGCAAAAAAGTAGGGGAAGAAATAACTTCTATCTGACTGCTTATAGGATTTTGAGTTGCTACCAAGGGTTTCAAATCTCCTGAGTCCCCTCCTTCAGCTGAACTAGGCGAAAGATTACTTCCTGCTACTTTAAAAGAGGGAATTTTAAATAACAGTTTTCCTTCTGCTTCATAGGATGGCTTCATAAATACTATAGCTATACCACTGAGCATAACTGTAGCTACAAATATCGCAGTAGCAGGTAGCCGCCATCGTTTCAATATCAATAAGTAACGACTAAGGTCTAAATCAATAGATTCTCTAGATTCCATAAATTTTTCTGACATAAATCTTCTAAAGTACAGGTCTTAAGCAAGAAACTAAAAATTGACTTAGAGTAGCGACAAATCAGTGCAATTCACCAGACTGATATGATTTTACAATTATGACAATAGTATAGACTATTTAAGTTAAAAATTTAGTTCCCATTTGGTTTGGACACAAATATGAAACAGGGTTCTATTTCCCTCTATTGAGCAAAAACTTTGGTAAATTTAGGATTTGGGATTAATTCAAGGTGTCTTAACTGCAGTAGCCTCAATCAACCCTTTAGCAGCAGGACATTCAATTAAAAATTTTTGCTGTTAGCCATTAGTATTGAAATTTATTTCTGGATTATCAAAGTCTTGATTTTTTTCCTCGAATATTATATTGCTCTACCCCTTGTCAAATCACCCATGCTAGCAAAAATTCCTCAGCAAAGTAAAAAAACTCCCCCTCTAGTCGGTTTGCGATTTTTGACCATAAACATCTATTCCTTACTCAGCCTCACTATAATAGTAATAATAGTGATTCTGAAATTTAAAGTAGCTACTAGCTTTGCCAAATTTTCTCATAAGCCTCTAACAGTTTCGGAGCTTGATATTGCCACTCCAGGATCTCCTCCATTCTGCGTCGCCCCTGCGCTCCTATTTTTTCTCTACGTTCAGGAGAATCTAAAAGCTCCAGAATTTTCTCCGCAAATTCCACCTCATCATTAGGCTTGGCATAAAGAGATGCTTCCTGTGCAGAACGTCTTCCCTCTCGCAAATCAAACTGGACAATTGCTTTTCCCATCGCCATGTATTCGAGAATTTTATTCATGGTGCAGTTTTCGTTATAAGCAGATGTTGGAGAGGGTTCTACACATACGTCGCAACTGGAAAGCCGCTCTAAAAGTTCTTCCCCTTGCTTGAAGCCTGTAAATTCTACAAACTCAGTCACTTCTAACTCTTTAGATAAGTTCTTGAGTTTTTCTGCTGCAGGTCCACTACCGATTAGCATAAAGTGAATATCGGAGCGATTTTTTTTCTGCACAATATAATATACCATTCTCAGGAGATAATCAATTCCCTCTGGCTCGCCCATGACACCCATGTACCCTATCAAATAGTTTTTACCTCTACGGTAAATGGGGTTTGGGGGCATTCGCCGAAAGCGCGAAAGGTCAGGCGCACTACGAACTACAAACACCTTCTCTGGTTTCTTGTGCCCCCGATTAAGAGCTACCTCTCGGTGTGACTCGTTCGTTGAAATTGCCATGTCTGCTGTGGCATAGGTCAATCGTTCAGCCCAGCGTAATCCATGATAAAAAATATCACGACGTTGATACTTAGCTTCATACATCTCTGGGCTGAGGTCATGATGATCAAAGATAACCCATGTGCCATGAAATAATTTAAACCATCCTGCTACTAAGAAAAGTAAATCCGGCGGATTACAAATATGTATGACATCAAAACCACGCTCTCGCCATACCCTTTGAGCTAGCCGGAATTGCCAGTTAATCGCCCAACTGTACTCTCGGAGATAGCCAATAACCGAACTTTCTTCCGCTGGTAGAGGATGACGGTAGATGTGAATCTGCTCAATAACTTCGTAGTCTTTTTCAAAACCATTACCTGTCGGCGAAATTACGGTAACTTCATACCCAGCTTTTTGCAAAGTAGTTGCTTCCATCCATACCCGCCGATCAAACGGAACTGGCAGGTTTTCAACGATAATTAGTACTTTTTTTGGTGATGCCATAATCATCTCAATTTTTAATTACTTTAGTAGAACACTCACTTATCAATAATAAAATCTACCTTCTTTGGCTAACTTCTTGTCATACCTGGCCAAAGTGGGTTGACTAACCTACATATCTGCATCTTCACAGCTTAAAGTCTTGCAGTTATTGGCTGTTTAAACTTACATTACATTATTAAGCATCTAAATTTAACATTGAACGATATAAATCAAGGAAAGAAACCCAATGATTTTTGATATCAAGAGCAAAAACACTTTTTCTCGCCTTTTCTCCTAGAGAAAGTCTTAGAGCCTCATTTTCAATCAAAGACTTAATAGCATCTGATAGCTGCTGAATATTACCTGGATTAACGATTAATCCATTTTCAGATTGAGTAACTATTTCAGGTATACCTCCTACTGGTGTAACTATGACTGGTAACTCCCAAGCCATTGCTTCCAGCATTGCTAATGGAAGACCTTCATTGTAAGAGGGCAACACAAAAACATCTCCTTCAGTTAAAAGAATATCACGTTCATGTGACCCTATCCAACCAGGCAATTTAATATAATCTTCTAGATTTAAAGTCGTAACTAAATTGCGTGCTTGTTCTATGTCTCCATCTCCTGCCATAATCAAACTAGATATACTTTTATGTTCGGTAGGCAAAAGAGAAAAGGCTTCAATCAAATCAAATGCTCCTTTACGTTGACCAATTCGTCCTAAAAAAAGTAAGTTTACTTTTTTAGATACTGAACGGTGTGGAACTTCAGCAGGGATTTTTACGGGATTATAAAAGACTACAACTTGTTCGGGTTTCAGACCAAGGTTTTCTATGTAGAAGCTTCTCCAACTTTCGGATAATACAATTAAGCGTTGACACTTGGAAAATACCCAAGTTAGCAATTGCTGTATCCATTTTGGCAGTTCAGCATAGAAAACATGAAATTGACTACCGTGAGCATGTAGAATTATCGGCTTGTGAAATACCCAAGCTAAAAGTGCCATAATCGCCTGTCGTAAAACACTGCCCCGCTGTGAAATTTCAAGCTGAACAATATCAACTTCTTCCCTTAATAAGATCCACAGAAATTTCCATACAGCTTTCAAAAATACCATGATTTTGATTGCTATAGCTCCTTCTTCGTGAGTAATAATATGACATATGTGAACTTCAGAAGGAGCATACTCCAAAAAAAGCTTCTCGTAATTGGAAATGCCACCCTGCTGAAGTAAGCTAGGACCTAATAGAATAATCTTGAGAGTTTTAGTTCCACACATAGGCTCTACTTTTTGCAAAGTTTGGCTATCCTGGGTTAATGTATCAACAAAAGAATCAGAATTTATCATTTTTTTCCATAGACCAAAGTAATTGCATCAAATATTGTTAAAATCCGATTATTTTCTGCTTTATTGGGGTTGAAAGGTTTTTCTTGAAAAGATTCATTTGTCCTGATCAGAAACAGATTGTGGCAATTTTAATGTGGTATAAATGCCAAGCACAAAAACAATGATTTCAGAACCTTTATGCAATATCTATGCTATGGATTGGTCTTTTTTTGTTTAATGATTTTGTTTTGCTTTCATGTCTCATTCTCACTGATAAACATGCCCCCACATAGAGTATCCAAGTTAAACTATTCGATTCCAGCAAGGTAGATTCAGTCAGGCTAGCTAAAAATATATATGTCATATGCATAAGTGGCCAAATATCTAATGCTGTATTAGTACTACGCACCCGAGTAAATCCTTGTAGATAACTGCGCCAAAATCCTAAGAAGAATAACCCTAACCCTAAAAGACCCAAATCAAGGCAAAGATTGAGATAACCATTGTGGGGGTGGTTTGGCATCCATCCAGCATTAAGCCAAATATAAGCAGATTCACCATTCCATCCTTGCCAGAATCCGCCATAACCATAACCAAGCCAAGGATGTTTCCAAATCATATCGATTACTAATGGCCACAAGTCTGTTCGACCTGTAAGTGTCGCATCTTTACCAAGCGAACTAAACAGGAGTTCAGCGTTATTAGACAACCAAAAATATAAACTTTGGCTGATAGTTGCAATAATTATTAGGGTTGGTACCATGATCTGGTATGGCCAACGCCAAATTAGAAAAGCGAAAAATGCCGATATTATAATTAATAGATTAACTAGAGATGAAATGGAACTGGCAAGCAGTAAGAGTAGTATTGACAAGCTAAACCCCCCCCAGAAAAGCCAACTACGTCTTTGACTTTGATAACCAAGGAGAAAAAAAACTATTCCACTGGTTACCATTCTTGCTCCCAAACCGTTTTTGTGGGTGAATACTCCACGCAACAGTGGTTTACCAAGGTCGTTTTGTATCCCGTATTTAGGCAAGGCTATAGCAAAAATGAAACTCAATACTATAATAATTCCAAAATTCCAAGCAAGTAAATAGAGTTGCTGTTTTAAGCTATATCGCGAAACAAAATACAGACCAAATAAACTCGAACCAATGAGGGTAAAACTATTTTTTAATGTTGTTGATGGTTCAAAAGACCAAAGAATAGAAACAGCTGGCAACATTAGTAAAGCATAAAGGAAGATATCTTTATTCAATACAAGGACATAAAGAGTTTTCTTCCAACGCAAAATTAGTAGTAATAAGGTAATTGCATAGATTAGGAAATATATAATCCGAACGAAGGAGCTATCATATTCTACCGCATCCTCTTGTCCTGCTCCTCCTGACAGGAGGAGAGTTATAATTGCCCCTGAATAAATTAGCAAGGCTGTAACTGTGAATCCCTGCTCCGCATAAATTAGTAGTTTTCTCATAAATTAACTAATATTTATTTTGCATGTTCATTTTTTTATAATAAATTTGGGCTGTTTGAGCAGCAATATTTGACCAATTTAAATCTTCCTGACAACGAGCTAGTGCCGCAGTTCGCATACGTTGTTGCAAGTCGCGATCGCTTAACAAAGAAATTATTGCATCAGCTAGGGCTCGAACATCACGGGGTGGAACTAACAACCCATCTTTTTTATGCTGAACTATCTCACTCAATCCTCCTACCTCAGAAGCTACAACTAGCGTTCCCATTCCATAAGATAAAGCTGCTACACCACTTTGAGACGCTTCGATGTATGGTAGAACTGTTACTGTGCTACGTTGAAATAAATTACCTACTTCTTCAAGGGGGATAAAGTCATTGATAATCTCGTACCGTTTTTCATCATAGCCATTAGGGAAATATTGTTTGATGTTTTCTCCTCGTCCAGCAATAATTAACTTGACTTCAGGTATACGTTCAGCAATTAAAGGCATAGCCTCAAGCAAATATTTCAATCCTTTATAAGGCCAGATGCGTCCAAAAAATAGCAATGTATTTGGATCAGTAGGCTGACTATTGTGATTACCCCGGCGCTGATACAAACTACCAAGTTCCCCATGCGCTAAAACATTGACTCGCTCTTGAGGTATACGGAATTGTTCAATGAGGATTTTTTTTAGTTGATGAGTATGGACAATCAATTGTTGGGAACGGTAGAAAGCAATACGCCTGGTATACTCTGAACCGAATACAGCCATGCTATCCCCTGGGTGACGGAATATATCGTGAATGGTTGTCACTAGTGGTGGCATCTTGTTGAGTAACAAAGTCCAATCGTACCAAGGATCATTAGTTTCTTGCACATGCAAAACATCTGGCTGTATGTCTTTGATAATACGCATCATCGCGTACATTGACAACAGGTTACGCGGATCGCGAATCCGTGGTTTTTTAAAGCTAATGACGCGGATATTAGAATCAAGAACATTGCTACAGACATCTGAGACTTTTTCCGGATGAATTAGCGTTAAATCAACATATTTCACCAAACTGTTTGCTAATTCAATGGTGTAGTCTTCAAAGCCAAAATATAGTAAAGCAACCTTGATCATAAAGTTTAAGTTTTCATGCAATATTTATTCTACTCGGCTTTAATCACTTGATAAATTTTTCAATTTCTATATTTTTTCTGAACTCATACTGAATAATTTTAGCCACACAGATCGGATTCCTCCGAATTTATTTATTACCAAGTAACCAGCAAGCAAAGCATAAACGCAAGTTGAAATAAGCAAAACAAATATAAAGTCTACTCTAAATTTTTGGAGAATGAAAAATACCAATACCATAGCAACGCTAATTATCAGCGGACGACGTGTTACTCGCCATAAACGCAAGGAAAACAAGTTAGTGTACACAGCGTATGTGAGTAAGCTAAAACCAGTTAAACCCATTGCTAATTGCATAAACGCTGCACCCATTAGTTTATATTGTGAAATCAACACTACACCTGATAATAGTCCTACAACATTAGTAATAATAACCTCCCCTAAGTTAAATTTTTCAAACCCATTAGCTAAAAGCAGATAGACAAATGTCCGCATAAATGGATACGTAATCAGCGATAAGGAACTTACCTTTAGAACTAAACTTACCTGATTGAAATTAGGGTGTTTATAAATTAATGTTATTAAATCATTTCCAATAAAAAACATTACAATAATAAGCGGCAGTGATACACACAAAAGCATTTCAATAACATTTTCAGTAATCTGACGCAATTTTTCCCGCCCTAAACCTACTGCCTTTGTCATTACAGGAAAAGCAGCCATACATATACTATCGCAAACCAATGTGAACGGTAGCATCAATTGTCCGATCACGCCATAAAGACCAACTAGCAATTCACTTCCTAAGAGTGAGATAATTAAAATACCCATTCTACTACTAACTATACCTACTGCATCAATAAGCATAAATGTCCGAGCAGACTTGAATAAGCTCCATATAAAATTTTGATTAATTTGCCATTTTGGCTTAACTACTCTTGTAAGCAAAATCCATTCAATTACAAAAACTAGAGTTTCGGAAATTGCTAAAATTCCAGCTAAATAATTTACTCCATAATTAAGATGTAGAAACCAGAGCATTACTACTAAACGTAGAACGTAGACTGGCACCGTAGAGATGGAAATCAAATTCATTCTCTCTTGAGCCTGAAAAATTGCCTCCGTGATGTTAGAAAGCGAAAACGGAATTATTGTTAATCCCATGATGTAGCAGGTCATTGAGGTGTCTGAATTATAGGGCAGTAGAAACACCACAATCACCTGTACTATATAAGCAAGAATGCTTAAAAGCATTTGCAAGAAAGTACCACTCACCAAGTAAACAGGCATTTCTTCTGGCTTGCGAGACAGTTCTCGTGTAAACAAGGTTTTTAGGCCCTGTGAAGCAATGACCATGAAGATATAGTAGTAGCTAAATGCTAGTAAATATCGCCCTAATTCATACGCTCCTAGAGTACGAGCTATAGATGCTACTAACACAAAGCTTGTAAGACTTTGGACTAAGCGATTCACCAACAATGAGAGAGTATTTGTTAATAGTTTTTGTTGTCCCATTGTCTGTAAACTATAATTAAATTGATATGAAATGAATTTGCTTGCAAGATTTTATTTCTGGGCAATTAAAAAAATATTGTCTGCAAATAAATAAACTTTTCTCAGCAATCTACTGAAAAAACGACGCAGTTTTTTACTGGGAATTCCGAAAAGAATACTTTCTACAATCAACATCATATTAAAGTAGAAAACACTAATTAGTATTATTTGTTCTTCTTCTTTAATACCTAGTATTGATAACAGTTTTATCAACTTAGCTGGTATAGCGCAATAAATACTTTTGTATCCAGCCATCTTTAAAGAATTATGTAATTCACGATATGTATACTCTTTCAGATGCATACCTTGAGGATTATCATAGCCAAAAACTAAAGATATATCGTGAGGTCCTGTATGACAATGAGGTGTTGTAAAAATGTATTTTCCTTGATTGAGGAGAATTTTATAAGCACTTTTAAAGTGTGTAATTAAATCATCTGGATGGAAGTGCTCAACAACTTGATTAGAGACGACCAAATCATAAAATTCAGTCTGTTCAAAATGGTCTAAGTGTACACCGTCGGAGTTACCCCAAGATAAGTTAGGTGATGAATCACTTAGATGTTTTGAACCACGTTCCTTTGTAATTTCTGTAGCTTTACATTGAAATCCACATTTAGCTAAATATGCTATCATTTCTCCTTTACCAGAACCAACTTCATAAATTTTCTTGGGTGGAGAGCCGATCATTTTTAGCCAAGTTTTATATTTTTCCGTAGTAGGTGTGCTATCTCTTACAAAATAGTTTTGCCATTCTAATTTAGTATAAAGAGTAGTATAAGCTTGCTCAAATGCTTCCCATCGATTTTCTGATTTCGACTCTAATAGGTCTTTTGTCAATTTTCTTTCTAACTCCCAGTGTTCAAGTATCATTTGTTCGGTAATTTCTGCTTCGGCAGGAATGCGGTAGTTGCGTTTATAACGAGTTATTAGTTCAAGTCCTCTGGGTTCCATAATTAACTCCTTTAGTTTAATAAGTTGATGTGCAAGTGAAATAAAGTAAAGCTCTACATCTCACTTGATGATTTTTAAGATTTAGATAAAATCTGTCGTTTTAGAGCTTACTAACCTGATCAGTGCAGAGACGGCTTTCGCCATTTTTATAGTTCAGCATTTAATAATGGTTGGGTAACTCTAGTCCAGGTAGGGCGATAACATAATGTCAATGTCAATAAGACTGTTATATTATCAATTACAAAATAATCTTATTAACCTCTACTTATTGACAAAGATTTAAGTCCTCATGAATCCAATGATAAATGCTGATTTTCTCGTTGGTTCTTAAGCTAGGTTTTTTATCGGGACTTATTTAGATGCAATAGATGCGATCGCTCTGTAGATTAGGGTAATGGAACAACCTAAAGTTATTAATATCAAAGATATAGTTTCCTTGACTAATTCTTCAGTTTCCCCATACTAACCTTAGTAAGCACCTTCTTTTTTCAAAACTACCATAACTGTTTTGAGGAGAATTTGAAAGTCTAACCCAAGCGACCAATTTTCGATGTAGTTAAGATCAAGATTAATCACTTGTTCAAAATCTAAAATATCCGAGCGACCTGAGACTTGCCAAAGACCTGTAATACCAGGTAAAACTTCATGTCTGATAAAATGATGTTCAGAAAACTTATCAACATCTCTGGTAGGTAAAGGGCGAGGTCCTACTATACTCATTTCTCCAAAGATAACATTAAAGAGTTGAGGTAATTCGTCTAAGCTGTAACGTCGAAGAAATTTTCCAACACGGGTAACGCGAGGATCGTCTTTAATTTTAAAGATAATCCCATCTTTCGTTTCATTTAATGCTTCTAATTCTTTCTGTAATTTTTCCGCATCAGACCTCATAGTTCGGAATTTCCATACTTTAAACTGTTGCCCATGTAGACCTATACGCGTTTGCCTGTAAAATACTGTGCCGGGAGAGTCCAATTTGATAGCTATAGCTATAGCTAAATAAATAGGGAATGATGACATTACAAATAAAGTCGCGAAACAAAAATCACAACTGCGCTTTATCCAAAAATCTTTACCTGTAATTATCGGACAATCCAAACTCAGGCAAGGCATTCCTCCTATTTTATTAAATTCTACGTTTTTATAAATTGGTTTTAACTCCATAGGTAAAATATGTACTTGTATGCCGGATGCTTGAAATAACCAGCATAAAAACATTCTATTTTTTAGAGCATCCCAAGATATAAAAACTTCTGTTACACCTAATTGATTAAGTTGATTCAATGTTTGTTGACGTTGATATCTGTCTAATGATTTAGCATTCGCCGTTCCAGATACGATGTAGTGTTTTTCTTTTTTTATAAAGCTAGCAATCTGCTCATGATCTTGAGGATCACAAATAATGAATACTGAAGAACAAACTATTTTTTTCTGCTTACGCAGATATTCAAGAGTAATATTTACAGCATATCTACCAGTACATATAAACAATACACTAAACAACCAAGATAATAGGATTAATCTTGGTTGTTTAATATCAACAACTGGTTTATACAAAAAAGACACAAGGAGTATTAATCCATGAGCAAAAATTAGCGATTTGATAATATTGAAATAGTCATAGCGTTTTTGACCTTCTCGATAAATACCTTCGACAGCTAGTGCTCCTATTTGAATCCCAATAGTTATTAAAATTGCTAAATAATTACTCGGTATATACCAAGAAAAATCCCCATAAGAAGATTGATATTCAGCTAAAACCCAAGCTGATAATAAAAGAGTATAGTCTAATAAAAACAATGTTGTTAATCTCAACCACCAGGAACCCTTGCGTACTCTCGCAAATGAAGATGCCCGTAAATCCAAAGCTACTTCACTGAATTTATTTGTTGTAATGCTTTGATTACTCATAGTTAGTAAAACTTGGTGTAATTAAAATTTGATGCAAACTTATATAAAATAAGTCGGGGATCTCACATTTTTCTTCCAAAGAAATCTGGTCTTTGCACTCTACTATTAACCATTTTTTTCGCAGGAACTTTAAGTTCTTAATCAAAAGCGGATTACCGGGTCGCTTTAAGTGTGATTACTACCCTAATACTTAGCTTTTGGTGGACGTAGAATCTAGTTTAGCCTGTAAATTTTTTGATATAAAAAAAGGATTTTTTGGTGAGCTAACTTATAGTTGAATAAAACTCCTGACATTAATAATTAATCAGGTCAGGTAAAGATATTAGGATTTTTAAGGTGCGTAATAAATAAACTGAATTACTACAGTTCCATTCCAGAGTTCCGCTTCTATGAGACAATAATATCCCTTCGCAAATTATCGTAATCATATTTACTTAGACCAGTTCAGTTTTGCTTAAAAGATTCTCTGTTTCTTTACGCATAATTACTGATTAAGAAAACTTACACACACAACATATAACGAAAAGCATCAAAAATTTGACTATTGTTACAAAACTTTACATAATCGATTTTTCGTTAGACTTCTATTAATAAAATGAATCGATGCTCTAGATTACATTTTGACGGTAAGTACCCGATGTTAATTCTGATGTTGTTAAGCTTTTGAAGCGCCAAAAGGACAGTTACCTTACCGACGGGGCTGTAATTTAAACTAGAAGACTGAAGTTACACAAATGAAACCTCCCTACGTAGGTAGGTTTCATGAAGTTCGCGTAATTATTCATGAAAATAATATGATAACTTTACATTAATTTCATATATAAGGAAGCAAAATGAAGATTCGGTAAGAATTATTTTTTCGTTTAGCAGATTTTATTAAAAAAGGATAATGTACTTTTATAATTGATGTAAGTTATGAGATTGGGTTGATTACATCAGACGTAAACTTATTTTTTAACTCAATTTGAGGTTTTTAATAAAATCCTTCTTCTTGGCTAAAATCAAATTAAAAGTTAATCCTTTGGATTTAATTGCAATTTAGAGCCTCAATAGATAAGATATAGGGTAAAAGTATGGTAATCAGCAAATTGAATATAAATCGATTAGGCAGATTGTTGAAGAGGCAAAAATGGACCCTGCTGGCAAAATTACGTTTAAATAATTTAAAATTTAATTGGATTTTGCGAGCCACAAATGATTCAGAAATAGGAAAAACACGGATAAAAGTAAATAATTTATCTCTTTCAGAAAAAGATTATATGAAGTTTGTAAATTTCGAGGTACTTATTAAATACAACCAGCTTGGTTATCTCCATTTCCAGCCTGTTGAATAGCTGACGACAATTATCATCAACCTCAGATAAATTCTGAAGTGAAGGTACTGGTAACAGTCAAAAATTAGACACTAACTTTTGAGTTTGGTAAGTTTTATCTTGGTATATGAGAGTTAATGGTATTTCTCTCATCTTCTATTATAGATTCAGGGCTGTATTCTCTCAGATTCCCCTTTTGTCTAAACTTCAGTTGAAGTGCTTTGATGTTTAATTGCTATCAAAGTGCAAAATTATACTGAAGACGATCCCTACTTTACTGTGGATGACTCCAGACGATTGATAGCTCCAGCGAACTTATATAGAAAATGCAGATAAATAATAGCCAGACTTCAATATCTAAGCAAAATATTCCCTTAGATACCTTAACTCAGATCATCGGCACTCAAGTTTTACAGGAATGGAATGACACCCAAGCACATCAGGATCTATGCATCCATCAGATGTTTGAGATGCAAGTTGAGCGATCGCCCCAAGCCATTGCTGTAGTATTTGAAAATATACAGCTTACTTATCGGCAGTTAAACCAACGGGCTAATCAACTAGCGCACCACTTACGTACTTTAGGCGTTGGACCGGAAGTACTTGTGGGCATTTGCCTAGAGCGCTCCTTGGAGATGATTGTCGGGTTGCTGGGAATTCTGAAAGCTGGAGGTGCTTATGTGCCTTTAGATCCGGCATATCCCTCAGAACGTTTAGCCTTCATCTTGTCAGACACCCAGACACCAGTCTTGTTAACCCAAGAAAAATTCGTCAAGAACTTACCACCGCATCAGGCGCAAGTAATTTGTCTGGACTCTAACTGGCAAGGGAATATCCGAAACAGTCAAGAAAATCCTGTAAATGAGACGACGACTGATAATCTCATCTACGTAATCTACACATCTGGCTCTACAGGACAACCCAAGGGTGTAATGATCCCTCACCGTGGGATTTGCAATCAACTCCACTGGAAGCAAACAACCTTTGGATTAACTCAGGCAGATAAAGTTTTACTGACTATTTCTTTTAGCTTCGACCCCTCAGTGTGGCAGATATTCTGGCCATTGTGCTTTGGGGGGCAATTGTTCATCGCTCGCCCTGGTGGACACCAAGATACTGCCTATCTTGTGAAGGTGATTACTGAGCAGCAAATCACCGTACTAGCCTTAGTACCTTCCATACTCCGTGTCTTACTAGAAGAAAAGGGAATTGAGAATTGCCGATTTCTCAGACACATTACCTGTGGTGGTGAAGCTTTACGTGGCGAACTCATAGAGCGTTTCTTTGCTCAACTGAATTTGGACAATGTTCTGCATAATTGCTATGGACCGACAGAAGCTTCTATTGATACCACTTTCTGGAGTTGCCAGCGCGGCACTAATTACGCATTTGCTCCCATTGGTCGCCCCATTACTAATGCAGAGATTCACATCCTTGATGAAAATTTGCAGCCCGTGCCTGTTGGTGAATCAGGCGAACTGCACATTGGCGGTATTGGTCTAGCGCGAGGTTATCTTAACCGTCCAGAATTGACCATAGATAAGTTCATTTTCAACCCTTTTAGCTCTGGAAGAGGGGCACGTCTTTATAAAACTGGGGACTTAGCACGTTACTTAAGTGATGGTAATATCGAATTCCTTGGTCGCATTGACCACCAAGTAAAGATTCGTGGGTTCCGAATTGAATTGGGAGAAATTGAAGCCATATTAGCTCAACATCCTGCACTGACACAGACTATAGTCATAGCTAGAGAGGATGTTATTGGTGACAAGCAACTGGTGGCATATATTGTTGCCAGTCCAGAGCTAACTCCTAGTCAGGCTGATTTGCGTCATTTTTTGCAAGGTCAGCTACCTGAATATATGGTACCTGCTTACTTTGTATTTTTGGACACGCTACCATTAAATCCCAATGGTAAAATAGACCGCCGTGCTTTGCCTGCACCAGATACATTTACTCTTGGGCTGTCAACTAAGTTTGTTGCACCTGAGAATTTGACAGAAGAAGTCTTAGCTAGCATCTGGGCGAAAGTTTTGCGTCTGGAACAAGTAGGCATCCACGACAATTTTTTTGAATTGGGAGGTCATTCACTGCTGGCGACTCAAGTCATATCTCGGATTCGCCAAGCCTTTCGGATAGAAATACCATTGCAACTCTTATTTGAGAATCCCACGATCGCTACTTTAGCTGAAGCGCTCCCTCAAAACCAGACTCTAGAAAATGCTCCCCAAAATCAGACTATTCCCCAAGTAGCCAACCGGGAGTCAGCCTCTTTATCTTTTGCCCAGCAGCGAGTGTGGTTTTTGGAACAGTTGCAACCCAACAGCCCAGCATATATCCTCTCGAATGCACAGCGCTTAATGGGCAAATTAAATGCGGATGTATTGCAACAATCATTAGATGCGATCGTTGTCCATCACCAGGCGCTGCGAACAAATTTTATTAAAGTTGATGGTAGCCCCATACAAGTAATTGGCACCCCTCGACCAGTCGAACTCAAAACTATTAAAGTCACACAGGAGCAAGTAGAATCTCTTCTAAATCAAGAGGCGCAACGCCCCTTCAACTTAGAATCTGACTTAATGCTGCGAGCTACCTTGCTCCAGGTAGACGAACATCAGCATATACTCCTGTTGGTCATGCACCACATCGCCTCAGATGGCTGGTCAACAGGCATTCTTTGGCAACAGTTAGCAGCCGTTTATGAAGCCTTTTTGAGCGGTAAGCCTGACCCTCTGCCAAAATTGCCCATTCAGTATGCCGATTTTGCTGTCTGGCAACACCAATGGCTATCGGGGGAAATACTCTCGGGCCAAATCAACTACTGGAAAACCCAGTTAGTAGGTACTAATACTGTATTAGAATTACCAACCGACCGACCACGGCCACCAGTCCAAACTTACCAGGGAGCAGTGCAATCCCTGATGCTACCCCAGACGCTGAGTGCATCCCTAAAAGAACTCTCGCATCAGCAGGGTGTGACGCTATTCATGACATTACTGGCGGCTTTTGGGACAATACTGCACCGCTACACTGGGCAAGAAGATATTCTCATCGGTTCTCCCATTGCTGGCCGCAACCAAGTTGAAACCGAAGGGTTGATAGGGTTCTTTGTCAATACCCTAGCCATACGCACTCAGCTTTCAGGCAATCCAAGTTTTCGGCAGTTACTTAGTCAAGTTCGAGAAGTAACACTAGGAGCTTATGCCCACCAAGACCTACCCTTTGAAAAGCTAGTAGAAGAACTACAGCCAGAACGAAATCTGAGCCACTCACCGCTATTTCAGGTAATGTTTGCCTTCCACAATACTCCAAGGGAACTCTGGGAACTTCCGGGATTGACCATTACTCCTTTAAAAGTCCATAGCGGCGCTGCAAAGTTCGATCTTACCCTCGACCTGGAAGAAACTTCATCGGGGATCAAAGGTGGAATTGAATACAACACCGACTTATTCGATGCGACAACCATCGCTCGAATGATAGGGCATTTCCAAACTTTACTTGCAGGGATCGTCGCCAACCCAGAACAGCAGATTTCCGATTTACCTCTGTTAACACCAGCCGAACAGCATCAGCTACTAGGAGAGTGGAATAATACTCAAACTGACTACGATTTATCTCAATGTCTGCACCAGTTATTTGAAGCGCAGGTAGAGAAAACACCAGATGCGCTCGCTGTAAAATTTGCAGACAAGCACCTGACATATCATCAGCTAAATTGTCGCGCCAATCAGCTAGCACACCACTTGCAAACTTGTGGAGTCCAGGCAGACGTACTCGTAGCCATTTGTGTTGAGCGTTCCTTAGAAATGGTTGTGGGATTGTTAGGGATTCTCAAGGCTGGCGGCGCTTATGTCCCTCTTGATCCCGAATATCCCCAAGAGCGGATAGCATATATGCTAGAAGATTGTCAAGCCCCAGTGCTGTTAACCCAAAAGAGTTTAGTTGCTCATCTGCCTACAAGTACCCAAAAAATTTGTTTAGATAGCGACTGGGAAACAATCTCACAACAAAGCGATGGCAATCCCAACTCAAGCATTAAGCCTGTGGATCTAGCTTATGTAATTTACACCTCTGGTTCCACCGGCAAACCAAAGGGCGCGATGAATAGCCATCGAGGAATTTGCAATCGCTTACTCTGGATGCAAGACGCTTACAAACTAACTCAAAGTGATCGCGTTCTGCAAAAAACGCCTTTTAGTTTCGACGTTTCCGTTTGGGAGTTTTTCTGGCCTCTGTTGACAGGGGCGCGTTTAGTGATGGCTCAACCAGGCGGACAGCGAGATGCGACTTACTTAATTAACACCATTGCCCAAGAGGAAATTACAACACTGCATTTTGTCCCCTCCATGTTGCAGATATTTCTCCAAACTAAAGGGCTAGAACGTTGCGGCGCTCTCAAACAGGTGTTTTGTAGTGGAGAAGCCTTACCAGTTGACCTCCAGGAGCGGTTTTTTGACTCAATGGGATGTGAACTACATAACCTCTATGGTCCTACCGAAGCGGCAATTGATGTCACATTTTGGCAGTGTCAAAGAGAGAGTAACTTAAAAAGTGTACCGATTGGGAGAGCGATCGCTAACACTCAACTTTATATCCTGGACTCCCATTTCCAAGCAGTTCCCTTGGGTGCGATCGGCGAACTTTATATTGGTGGTATCGGAGTTGCTAGAGGCTATCTTAACCGTCCAGACTTAACAGCCGAGCGATTTATTTCCCATCCCTTTAACGAAGGCGAAAAACTTTACAAAACTGGAGACTTAGCCCGATATCTTGCCGATGGCAACATTGAATACATTGGTAGAATTGATCATCAAGTAAAAATTCGGGGTTTCCGCATCGAACTTGGAGAAATCGAAACTTTACTAGCACAACACCCGACCATACAGCAAACTGTCGTCACAGCTAGAGTTGATCATCCCGAAAACCAGCGATTAGTCGCCTACATCGTTCCTCATCCAGAACAGACACCAACCACAGACGAACTGCGCCACTTCCTCAAACAGAAACTGCCAGAATATATGGTGCCTAGTGCCTTCGTTTTACTAGACACTTTACCCCTAACCCCCAACGGCAAAATCGACCGCCGCGCTTTACCAGCACCAGAGTCAACAAGGCTTGATACAGACAACACCTATGTAGCTCCCCGCGATCAATTAGAATTTAAGCTGACCAAAATTTGGTCAGAAATTTTAGGTGTCCAGCCTATCGGTGTCAGGGACAACTTCTTTGAGCTAGGAGGACACTCCATATTAGCAGTAAAACTGTTTTGGCAAATTGAGAAGATATTTAATACAAATCTGCCTCTGGCGATTCTCTTCCAGTCAGGGACTGTAGAGGCTCTAGCCAAAATAATCTCCCAAGAAAGAGATTTAGCAAGAAACTTAAGTTTAGTAAATATCTTAGAAAAATCAAAATCAAGCTGGTCATCCCTGGTAGAAATTCAACCCAATGGTTCCAAGCCACCTTTTTTCTGTATTCACGGACTGGGCGGAGAAGTCTTGTGTTTCCGTGAATTGGCACTGCATTTAGGGTCAGACCAACCATTCTACGGACTACAGCCACAAGGACTAAATGGAAAACACCCTTTCCATAGGCGGATTGAAGACATGGCAACTCACTACATTCAAGAAATTCAGACCCTTCAGCCCGATGGCCCTTATTTTCTGGGAGGTTATTCTTTTGGGGGTATAGTTGCTTTCGAGATGGCGCGGCAACTCCAAGAGCAAGGCGAAGAAGTTGGTATTCTAGCTATAGTTGATAGTTGTCGTCCAGGTTATAGCTGGCGGGCGCCATTTCTGAAGCGAGTTTTTTTGCATTTAAATAATATTATTCAACAAGGGCCTACCTACCTTTGGCAAAAGTCTGGAAAATGGAGCTATTGGGGTAAGCAGCGTCTCCAAAATAAATATAAACGTTACTTAGAAGGGGTAATTCATTTACCTGAAACTGACATGCACTTAAAGAGTATAGATACTAATACTCAAGCTATCAGTGAATATATCTTTTCACCTTATCTTGGTCGAGCTATCCTCTTGCGGACAGAGGATCAAAATCGGAGTGAAGCTATCGGCACTCGATACGATCCTGAATTCGGCTGGGGCGACGTAGTGGTTGGAGGATTAGATATCCATTACCTTCCCGGTTCTCACCTTGACATACTTAAGGAACCCAACGTACAGGTGTTAGCCGAAATATTGAGAAATTGCTTAACGCAGGCGCAGTCTCCAAAGAATTAAGGTTCTGAGATACCCCATGCGTAAACGCAGGGGGTTCTAACTCACGGAGCGAGTTTCGTTTACCCTTACAGGTTCCGACTTCTCACGCGCTATTAGATT
>NZ_JBTYKD010000273.1:0-4077 GCF_054880495.1 Nostoc sp. | reverse complement strand
ATTCGCAAAGAATTTAAAGAGCATATTGACAAGTTTTACTGGAAACCCCTGTTTTGGTCTAGCTCTTATTATGTTGCGTCAAGTGGAGGCGCACCGATTGATAAACTTAGGAAATATATCAAAGAGCAAGACGCGCCAACTTAAATATTTATGGATTGGTTATTTCCACTTCGTTCCAATAACCCGCTCCGATCTCTACCCTATGAGTACATTGAGGGTAGGGACTGCCGCGATACGTTCAAACTCAAGTCTTTTTTCTAGCAGAGTAGTCCAGACGCGGCGCGAGTTGGGAGAAATCGGCGCATGGTAAAATGTCAACATGAGAAAAACTCACAGCTTTAAAAGTAGGGCTGACATTGACAATATTACACCTTATACTCAATTGAACTGTTTTAACAATATCTCAACACTAGCATTGTGATCCAGAAAAGAAAATGAATGCCAGTAGCGGAGTTTTCCTTGTTTATCTAATACAAACTGTGCTGGCAAAGGCGCTCCCAGAGCTTGTCCTACTTGATATGTACGAAACACTCGACAACTTGGATCACTAAGCAACGGCATTTTTAAACCTAAATCCTTCACAACTATTTGACTCTGCCGTTCATCGGTACTAGTAATCATTAAAACTTCTATGCCGCGATTTTTAAATTGTTCGTAGTTTTCATTCAAAGCTTTGATGTGAGGAAAACAAAAAGGGCAATATTGTTTTTCGGTAAAGATCCGAGTCAAGGCGAGTAACACTGGTTGGTTGCCTTTATAATCAGACAATTTTACTAAAGTTCCGTTGGTAATATCTGGCAGTTGAAAGTCTGGTGTTCCCACTCCCAACCGGAGTTGATTGCTAGCTGGAACTGGTAAAAAGTTGCGGAAGAATCGCTCATTTAATAAGCCACTAAAATCAGTTGAAGTAAGCATAATACCATTTGGGATTTGGAATTTGGGATTGTCAAAGAGTTACTGGATAAGCTTTTGGGTGCTTAATCTGTTGGAATAATTGTTCAAACTGGATTATTTAAATACCATTTTATGACAAAACCACAGATAGATACGGAGGTTAGCACTGTTTAATGTGTATCTCTGTTTATCTGTGGTTTTCATTAATTTTATTCTCAACTCCAACAGGATGGATTAGATATTTGCTAGCTAGCGAAATTTAAACGGCAGAGAAGTAGACTTTAGACTTCACTGGATCAGGATTCATTGTTTTGTCCCCAGGTTGCCAACCAGCTGGGCAAACTTCGTCGGGGTGAGACTGAACATACTGAATTGCTTGTAATGTCCGCAGGGTTTCATCAACGCTGCGACCAAAAGCTAGGTTGTTGATCGTGGCGTGCTGTATGATACCATCTTTATCAATGATGAACAGACCACGCAAGGCAATGCCTGCTGCTGGGTCAAGAACGTTGTAATCGGCACTAATCTCTTTCTTGATGTCGGAGACTAGAGGATAATTCAAATCGCCAACGCCACCAGACTTACGATCGCTTTGAATCCAAGCGAGGTGGGAGAATTCACTATCAACCGAAGCCCCAAGGATTTCCGTATTAATTTTATTGAATTCTTCGTAGCGATCGCTAAATGCTGTGATCTCAGTGGGACAAACAAAGGTAAAGTCTAGTGGGTAGAAAAACAGGACAACATACTTACCGCGATAATCGGAAAGTTTGATTGTCTTAAATTCCTGATCTACCACAGCCGTTGCTGTGAAATCGGGAGCTTGTTGACCAACGCGGAGGCTGACTTCGGTTCCGTAAGTAAGGGACATTAACCTAATTCTCCTTTATTTGTTTAGTAGCGTTAGAATTCGGGTCAAGTAAAACTCACCCATCCACGCTTTCACAGTTTAATTACGATCTGTTACGACTATATCATACTCATAACGATTTTGAGTAGCAAATGCCTGATTTAGATACAAGAGAATGGTTGATTACCAATGGCTTGGGAAGTTTTGCTAGTGGGACAGTTTCTGATGTCCGCACGCGCACTTATCATGGTTGGCTGTTTACTGCGACAAACCCGCCTTCTGGGCGGACTTTGCTGTTTTCGCACCTAGAAGCTAGCTTGGAAGTATTAGGCAGCGTTGTCGCACTGGGGACAAACTTTTGGGGTAACGGTCAGATTGAGCCGACAGGCTACCAACGGCTACGTTCTTTTGATATTAACCCAGTTCCAAAATGGATTTGGGGGCAAGATAACTGGCAGTTAACTAGACAATTGCTAATGCCCTATGGTTGGGGAGAGAGTAGCGAATGGGGACAAGGGGAGATAAGCAATGCCCCATACCCCATGCCCCATGCCCCTGGCCAATTTTGCGATCGGATTTTAATCAACTATCGCTACGAGGGAAGTCATCCAGCGATTTTACGGCTGCGACTGTTGATAGCAGAACGTGACTTTCACCACCAGCAGACTGCTAGCGCCAAATTACACTTCTCACAATTGCTAGGGGAACAACAAGTCTGTCTGCAAGCAATCAATTCTGGGCGCTTCGGTATACCTTGGCACTTGCGCTGGACACAAGGAAATTATCAACCAGATGCAGTTTGGTATTGGCATTATGGATTGCCTGAGGAGACGAAACGGGGATTAGGCGACAAGGAAGACCTCTACAGTCCTGGTTACTTGATAGTCACACTCCAACCAGGAGATGCAGTGACTCTAGAAGCACGAGTAGGTTTTCCCGACTCAATGCTAAGTGTTCTCACACCCAAAACCTTTGCAGAAGCCGTGGAGGCAGAGCAAAACCGGCTCTCACAGATTTTTGGATGGGGAGAGAGGGGCGGAGGGGCGGAGGGGCAGGGGAGCAGGGGAGCAGGGGAGCAGGGAAATAATTACGAATGTCCAATGCCCCATGCCCACTCCCCACTCTGGCAACAACTACTCAAAGCAAGCGATCAGTTTATTGTCTATCGAGCCTCAATTGCAGGCCCGACGATCATTGCTGGTTATCACTGGTTTAATGACTGGGGACGTGACACCTTAATTGCCTTACCGGGGTTGGCACTAGTTCCCCAGCGCTTTGACCTAGCAAAAGGGGTATTGCAAACTTTTGGGTATTACTGTCGCCAGGGTCTGATTCCTAATGCATTTCCTGATGTCGATGGCGAACCAATTTATAACAGTGTTGATGCGGCGTTGTGGTGGATTGAAACTTTAGGACTTTATCTAGAAGCTACCCAAGATTGGGATTTTTTGGCAGAGCAATTCCCGATAGTACAGCAAATCTATAAAGCATTTGTCGGTGGTACACATTTCAATATCCAGGTCGATGCTACCGATGGGCTAGTTAGTTGGGATGCTCCTGGTGTAGCCCTCACCTGGATGGATGTAGTAATTGGGTCACACCCCGTTACTCCTCGTTACGGTAAGCCAGTGGAAATTAATGCGCTGTGGTATTCTGCTTTATGTTGGCTGAGTCAGTGGGCAGAACGATTGAGCCAGCTTGACTACGGTTCCTCAGCGCGTCTCACTAAGCAAGCACAGCGTTATACTCAACAAGCAGAACACGTAAAAACCTCGCTGCAAAAGTTCTGGAATCCTCAGCTGGGTTATCTGTACGATACTATTGAGCCGGACGATCGCCGGAATTTTCAAATTCGTCCCAATGCCGTTTTGGCGCTGTCACTGCAACATTGTGGGTTTTCTGTTCAGCAAGGGTGTCAGATATTAGATTTGGCAACTACCAGCTTGCTTACCCCCTATGGTCTTCGCAGTCTCGATCCAGGAGATCGCGAATACAAAGGGAAATATGAGGGCAACTCAGAGCAACGCGATCGCACTTATCATCAAGGCACTGTTTGGGCTTGGCTAATTGGCCCATATATTCGGGCTTGGCAACGCTTTTATCCACAACAATCGTTGCCTTTTGATTGGCAACCCCTGCTAGAGCACTTCCTATCTGACGCTTGTCTTGGTTCTATTTCTGAGATTTTTGATGGCGATTTACCTCATACACCCAGAGGTGCGATCGCTCAAGCTTGGTCAGTTGCCGAAGTCATCCGCCACATTAAATAGTGCTGAGTCTATCTAACAAATGGCGGTTAATTATCCCAAAAAGGTGGTTTTGATCCCAAAATC
>NZ_JBTYKD010000272.1:0-8426 GCF_054880495.1 Nostoc sp. | reverse complement strand
GGCAAGGCATGCTTTCGAGGTTTCACCCTCACAAGAACAGCCCCTCTCCCAAAATTGGGAGAGGGGAGCAAATTCTCTAGTTCCCCGAATCCCAAGTTGGGATTCGGGGTTAGGGGATGAGGGCAAAACGCCTGTATTTTTAACGAGGACATAAATAATGAGTGTAAAAGAACAAGTTTGTTCTCTATCGATTGGGATAGTATTGTTCCCAAATGTGACACAGTTAGATTTCACCGGGACTTACGAAGTTTTTGCCAGATTGCCGAACGCGCAGTTATATCTGCTAGCCCAAACACTCGAACCAATTCGGAGCGATGGCGGCCTTACCTTTCTACCGGACACAACCTTTACTCAAGCCCCAGCCTTAGATGTATTATTTGTACCAGGAGGACCAGGCATCAATGGCAAAATGGAAGATGAAAAGTTTCTTGAGTTTCTCAAAATCCAAGGGAAACAAGCCCGCTACGTTACAGCTGTCTGCACTGGTTCTCTGCTGCTGGCGGCGGCTGGTTTACTTCAGGGCTATCGTGCCACTACTCACTGGCTATCGTTAGATTTACTTGAGATGTTGGGAGTTGAGACAGTTGCCGAAAGGGTTGTCATTGATCGCAATCGAATTACAGGCTCTGGTGTGACAGCTGGCATTGATTTTGGGCTGGCTCTAGCTGCTGAGTTATTTGGGGATGCGATCGCCCAAGCAATTCAACTAGGGATTGAATATAATCCCCAACCACCTTTTAACAGTGGTTCTCCCCAAACTGCCCCTGCGCCTGTACTTGCTCGCGTTACAGCTGCGAGTCAAAATGTTCAGGAAATCAGACGGCAGATTGTCCAGCGAGTTGTGACTCAATTGCAAACTACTAATAAGCTAAACCACATCTATTTTGCATAATCTGAAATTGTACATTTCTTGTGGGGTGGGCGTCTCGCCCGCCCAGCAACGAAAGGCGGGCAAGATGCCCACCCCACAAGTAGTAGTAATTTATTTCTTGGAAATCCCTAACATACCAAAAAGTAAACAGGTATATAATCTGAATACTAGCCCTGAACCTATGAGCGCTAACGAAATATCTTTTCGATCTGCCCAAGAAACAGATGCGTGGGTGCTGAGTGCAATTCATATTGCTGCTATCAAAGCTCTACCTGCAACTTTATACACCCAAAAAGAACTTTTAGCTTGGCGTAATTACCGCGACAAACCTGATGGTTCAAATATCTTGAAGAGTATGAAAGTAGAAAGTTTCTGGGTTGCGATCGAGGGAGATTTTATTATAGGTTTTGCTAGTTTTATTGTTGATGAACTCATGGGGCTATATATCCATCCTAAATATCAAGGTAAAGGAATTGGCCGTGCTTTAGTTCAAAATTTTTGTGATCAGGCAACTGAGCAAGGTATAGATAAGGTAATTACAACTGCTAGCCTTTATGCTGAAGGGTTTTATTTACGAATGGGATTTACTGCCATCCAAAGAACACCTCATTATTTAAGAAGTGGGGTAGTTGTCCCAGTTATTCAAATGAGTAAAACATTAGCTACCGCACCAAAATAAATTTCAGAGAGTCAAGATTTTCAATAACTTTAAAACTGCTGGAAGATTATTTTTCCCCAAGTTATGACCACTTTTTCTACATAACCTATGATGTAAGTAAGTACTTGCCAGCATAAATGAATAAAACCATCCGTTCATCAACTCTCACGCGTACACGTTTGATCGAAGCCGCATCACAGATATTTGCCAGTTTAGGTGTTCAAGGAGCAACTACCCGTGAAATAGCTCGTGTTGCTGGTGTGAATGAGGTGACTTTATTTCGCCACTTTGCTAGCAAAGAACAACTTCTCTTAGCAGTAATCGAAAATGCCTTTGCACTTCAGACAGAAGCCCTTGCACATCCCGAAGCGTGGACGCAGGATCTAAAAATTGATTTAAGACATTATGCCCATCTTTATAATACTATGCTAGAGGCACAGGAAGATTTAATTCGTACCTTCATTGGAGAAGCTAAACGTCATCCACAGGAAGCCAGACAAGTGATTCAAGAAGCTGCCAAGCCCTTAGGAGAAAAACTGGTAGCTTACTTGCAATCGAGTCAGAGACGAGGCACCGTCAGAACAGACTTTGATCCATTTCCAGCAGTCGATATGTTTACAGGAATGCTGTTAGCTGGAATGCTATGCCGCAGTGCAAAATTCAATCAAGGCAGCTATAGCTGTGAGGACTATATTGAAACCTGTGTAGATATTTTTGTGCGCGGTATCAGTGTGACTCCCCTTTCAGTTGTCAATACGGCTGTAAGCTATAAGCCAAATTAGACAAAAATAAAGATATATGGAAATATTGAAAGGTAAAGTTGTCAGTGGTTTAGGAAACTTTTCTTACTGGATTGAGAAACTCCAGGAATATTACTTGAGAAAAACGGGAATGAAATTTTTCCCTGGAACTTTAAATATTCAGCTAGATCAACCTTACCATCTCCCGAAAAATGTAATTCGTCTGGAAAAGGAAGAATATGAAGGGACTGTTTCCATTAGCATTGTTCCCTGTGAGATATTTGGAAGAGATGCTTTTATCTTAAGAACAGACAAAAACAATACTGAGAGTGGAGATCATCCGAAAACAATTATTGAGATAGCTTGCGATGTTAAACTTCGTGAACTATATAATCTTAAAGATAATGATTTGATTGAAGTTGAGATTTCCGATGTCAGATTTATTTGAATTAAACAATCTGCTTGCATCTGAAGCGTTAATCCATTACGCGAGTGGTCGGGAGCAAAAGCGGTTATCAAAAGGTGCAGGTTTACTGGAATTAGCCCGAAGCCAAGAACTTATTAGCCGCTATCTACCACCTCCTCCCGCAGTGATTTTCGATGTTGGCGGTGGTGCTGGCGTCTATTCTTTTTGGCTGGCTCAACAGGGCTATGAAGTTCATCTGATTGATGCGGTTACTTTGCACATAGAGCAAGCCCGACATTTGTCTCAAGCTCAACCGGAATATCCTCTAGCTAGTTTGGCAGTTGGAGATGCTCGTCAACTGAATCGGGCGGATAATAGTGTTGATGCTGTTCTCTTACTTGGGCCTTTGTATCATCTGACTGAGCGCACAGATCGTATTATTGCTTTACGTGAAGCTCATCGTATCTTAAAAACTGGAGGTTTTGCTTTCGCGGTGGGAGTTTCTCGCTTTGCTTCAACCTTAAATGGATTATTTTGGGGACATTTAGATGATCCAGAGTTTGTAGAAATTGTTAAACAGGATCTGATTGATGGTCAACACCGCAACCCAAACAACCATCCTAACTACTTCACAAAAACCTTCTTTCATCATCCAGAAGAACTCAGAGCAGAGGTTGAAGAAGCGGGTTTTCATTTTGAAAAAACTTTAGCGATTGAAGGCCCAGGCTGGTTACTACAAAACTTTCAGGAACACTGGAATGAGCTAGGTCGCCGCGATCGCCTTTTAGAAGCGATTCGTTGGTTAGAAACCGAACCCTCTATATTGGGGATGAGCGCTCACATCATGGCTGTTGCCCGTAAATAGGTGGTAAAGTAGAGCCGCCACTAATTAAATTCGCTTGTTGTTTTGCCAGCACTTGTTTGCGTAACAAGAGTAATTGTCTATCTTTTATGCCTTCTGCGATTAATCCATCGACAGTTTTCATCAGATAATCAGCGCAGGAACCCAATTTTCCCGATGCGGTGGCAATACTATTAACAGTAGTTGTTAATGATATCTGATCAGCGTACCTGGGATGTTGGCGATTGGCAACAAAGGCGATCGCTAGGAATTCCTGCGTACCATCAAACGCCTTTACCCAACGAGCAACGTAGATACTAGGCAACATCTCCCGTCGCCAAAGCAGCAATAATTCCGATGCGACATCGGCAGCAGCAATTCGATAAATAATACCACGACAACTACCGCCCCGATCAAGTCCTAAAAGTAATCCGGGATTCTCTGGAGTCCCACGAGCCAGGATCGCCCATGTACAAAAGCGGCGATGCCAACCATAAATGATCCCAGCACGGCGCTCAACGTATGTGATTAAGGGATTCCAAATTAGCGAACCGTAGGCAAATATCCAGATATCAGAATTTAGTGGTTGTTGTTGTAGTGTTTCATCGAGTGATCGCTGTAACTCATCTTCACTCAGCAGAGTTAACTTTATTCCAGAGTGTGATGCTTCTAATAGTCTGGTCTGGTCATTTCCGGCTTCGAGGTCGCTACGACTGAGTGACATAATCTAAATTATTTCCTTTTCTGTAAATTTTCAGTAATTTCACTTGAACTTAAACAAGTTCCGTGAGTTTACACCAGTTTTCATGTATTTGAACCACATCTGTCGTAGGGGCACAGCAATGCTGTGCCCCTACCGCGTGGTCTATTTACTATCAAGCAGCAAGTTTTGTGGCGGAGTCTAAATCCCCATTACAAAACTTAATTACGAATTACGTTAGCGAGTCTTCTCCCAAGGGGAGACGCCAAAGGCGAACGAGCGTCATTAATTATGAATTATTTTAAAG
Source organism: Nostoc sp. (assembly GCF_054880495.1). Classification (NCBI taxonomy): domain Bacteria; kingdom Bacillati; phylum Cyanobacteriota; class Cyanophyceae; order Nostocales; family Nostocaceae; genus Nostoc; species Nostoc sp. Next base: position 3,903 of record NZ_JBTYKD010000272.1, on the reverse strand, counting down.
TTCTTGCCCCGTTGGTCGGATGAGGATTTCATTGACATTAACGTGCGGCGGTTGAGTCAGAGCGTAAACGATCGCAGCAGCAATGTCTTCGCTTTGTAGAGGTTGAATTGACTTGCGTCGTTCTTGGATCCGTTGTTTGGCAACAGGATCGGTAATTTGGTTGTCAATTTCCGTATCCACCAAACCTGGTTCAATAATGGTGACGCGGATATTGTCCTTATAGACTTCTTGGCGCAATGCTTCGGAGAGGGCATTGACACCCCATTTAGTAGCATTATAAACACCGATGCCCGCCCGCGCTGTCCGGCCAGCCACTGAGGAGATATTAACTATATGCCCGGATTTTTGCGCTTTCAACAAAGGCAAAACAGCATGAGTAGCATATAGCAGTCCTAATACATTGAGGTCAAAGGATCGCCGCCAGTCTGAGCTATTCCCAGCTTCAATGGTGCCGAGTAAGGCAATCCCGGCATTATTCACAAGGATATCGACTCTTCCCAATTCTGCATTTGCCTTTGCCACCAAGTTATTTACCTGGATTTCATCAGTCACATCGGTGACAATGGACAATGCCTTGCCACCACTAGCTTCGATGCGTTCTGCTAATGCCTGAATGCGATCGCCACGCCTAGCCGCGAGTACTACTGTTGCTCCAACTGAAGCCAAGGCGATCGCAGTTGCTTCTCCAATTCCAGCTGAAGCGCCAGTGATAATTGCTACTTTTCCCTCTAATTTACCTGTCATAGATTATCTAACTCCTTTGTAATTGGGCACTTGTACTGACTTGTACTGAGCGGCGTCGTTGGCGCAGCCTCTCGTAGAGAAGTAGCGGCGTCGTTGGCGCAGCCTCTCGTAGAGAAGTATTGGGCATTAATTATTCCTCCCCTGCTCCCCCTGCTCCCCCTGCTCCCTCTGCTCCTCCTGCTCCTCTACTCCCCTGCCTCTTACTGATCCTCAAAACGGATGCAACTGCTGCCCCACATAGTATTAGGGCTGCAAAGCGAAAAGTTCCTTGAAACCCCGCAACGATCGCCTCAGGAGGGGCAACGGAGACATCTGCACCCGCAGACATACTAGCGATTAAGGCTCCAAATACTGCCCCAATTAGAGAAACTCCTACTGTGTTCCCTAATGTACGTGACAAAGACAGTAGCCCAGAAGCAATGCCTAGCCGCTCCCTCGGTACTGCTCCCATAACAGTGCTATTGTTGGGCGATTGGAATAAACCTAGTCCAATGCCGTAAATAAAATAGCGCGATACATAGCCTAGCTCGCTAATTTTAGCATCAAAGGTGCTAATCGCCAGACAGCCGCCAATCATCAACCCTAGCCCTAAGGAGCTAATTAGTCGAGGGCTAAAGCGGTCTGAAAGTCTTCCAGACCAGGGGGCAATTAACCCACTAAGTACAGGCGACACCGCTAGCAGCAGCCCCACTTTTACCGTCGGATAATGCTTAACGTCCTCTAGAAAGAAAGGGACGATGAGTAGCGAACCGCCAATAACAATGAATGCTAGCCAGCCACTTAGCAAACTCATACTCAACTGAAGATTGCGAAACAGGTGTAGCTCTAGTAGCGGCTGCTCTACGATCGCTTCAACTACCAAAAAAGTTGTAAAACTCACGGTGGCGATCGCTAATAATACTAATGCATTGGTACTGCTAAAGCCCTGGCTTTGCCCTTGCGTCATACCCAGCCCAAAACTACCCAGAGTCAATAAAGCTAATATGGCTCCCAAAAAGTCAAATTTCTGTTTGCCCTCAATGCATACAGAAGGTGGCACGACTCGAGCTATCAAGAAACTAGCTATGATCCCCAGAGGTACATTGATGAAAAATATACTATGCCAGCCTGACAAACTTAGGAGCAGTCCGCCAGCAGAAGGCCCAAAAGCAATTCCCAGTGACACTACACTACCGATGACGCCAACAGCCCGACCTCGTTCGGAAGAAGGAAAAACTTCTGTGATGATTGCCAAAGCAAGCCCAGACATGAACACAGCACCTAATCCTTGAAGTGCCCGAAAGCCGATTAACCACTCAATAGTAGGTGCAAAACCACACAACAGCGAACTTAAAGTGAATAGAACAAGTCCGCCCTGATATAAGGACTTCTTACCCCACATATCCCCCAGGCGCGTTGCCCCCAAAACTAAACCGGAACTGACCAATTGGTAACTCAATACAGCCCATTGGGTTGTAGGGAAACTGGTGTTAAAGGCTTGCACCAATGTCGGCAAAGCAACATTGATGATGCCCACATCTAGGGTAGACATAAACACCCCAAGTCCGACACCGAGTAAAATCCAATTTTTTTGAGAGTCTGGCAAAGTTAGAGGTTGTCTTTCCAATTGTGCCAAGTTTTAGCCTCCGCCTTTGACTTTACGGTTGTGAATAGTTTGCATACGTATATTCATTGTAAAGTGCTATGCTCACAACCAAGTTCAGGAAAGTAAGCTTTTTATCCCTAAGCTAATGAGCATTTAAGTTGCATAAAAGCAGGGCTGTTCCCGTAGGGTAGCCCTTACTACAAGCAAATCATTCTGGAAAAATGAATGACGATTAGCTTAGGGACTTCCAAGAAATAAATTACTACTACTTGTGGGGTGGGCGACACGAGAGCCTTTGGTTACTGGACGGGCGAGACGCCCACCCCACAATAAATAGTTGGATATTTTTTTATTTGGAAGTCCCTTACCATTAGTGATTTTATTCACAGCGATCGCACAAGCGCTTCATAGATCAGAAATGCTCTGGTTAAATAAAGTTTATATGTATGGAAGCAACAAATCTTAATCAAAGGTATTGACTACGTAATGTATGATCTAATATGCCTTTGGTTAGGCAAAATCCAAATAAAAAAATGAATGAGTATTCTGTAACAAGCAGCAGTGTAGTGAAAGAAAAAGCCAGGGAGTTGGGCTTTCACAAAGTTGGAATTGCTGGTGTAGATAGGGTAGATGCCACAGAAGCGCAGAGGTTACAAGCATGGATTGAACTAGGTTATCACGCCGATATGGAATGGATGGCTAATCCAAAGCGTCAGGATATCCGCTTAGTGATGCCAGAAGCGCGATCGCTAGTTTGTGTGGTGCTAAATTACTACACAGCAGATCAACGTCCCAAAGGCGAGGAATATGCCAAAATTTCCCGTTATGGTTGGGGAAGAGATTATCATAAGGTGATGCATAAAAAACTCAAGCAGCTAGCTATATGGCTAGAATCACTTGATCAAGGCGTACTAGCTCGTTATTATGCAGACACTGGCCCGGTGCAAGATAAAGTGTTAGCACAACAAGCCGGAATTGGTTGGATTGCTAAAAATGGTAATGTGATTACACGAGAATATGGATCTTGGGTATTTTTGGGAGAAGTATTGACCAATTTGGAATTAGAGAGCGATCGCCCACATACAGAACACTGCGGTAGCTGTACTCGTTGTCTTCAGGCTTGTCCTACAGGTGCAATTACTCAGCCTTTTGTCGTAGATGCTAATCGCTGCATTGCTTATCATACCATTGAAAATCGCGCCGAGGAATTGCCAGAGACAATCACACCTCATTTGCAAGGCTGGGTTGCTGGTTGTGATATTTGCCAAGATGTTTGTCCTTGGAATCAACGTTTTGCCAGCACAACTGATATTGCCGAGTTTCAGCCTTATCCTGGGAATATTGCTCCCCAACTGCTAGAATTAGCCCAAATCTCAGAGCAGGAGTGGGATAAACGATTTCCAGCATCTGCCTTGCGGCGGATTAAGCCAGAAATGTTACGACGCAACGCCCTAGCTAATCTTGACGCATCCAGGCGAAAGAATGACCCCGAAAGTAATTATTTTTGATTTTGATGGCACAATTGCTGATACAGTAGATGCCCTTGTAAGTATTGCTAATCGTCTAGCTGTAGA
>NZ_JBTYKD010000271.1:0-3448 GCF_054880495.1 Nostoc sp. | reverse complement strand
GACGGAGAAGCCCTCCTAGCAGCTGTGGTAATTTCGGCAGCAGCCCTGGGACTCGACACAACCCATAGAGATGGCGATGATGATGATGATGAAATAAACGCTCTTCCCACTCAACAAGTAGGAATCAATCCCCCAGTGACGGGGATAGTCCCCAGAGTCGATAGCGAGGGAAATGTAAATTTTTTCAAAAGGGACAGTATCACCATCGATTTTGATGTATCTGTTTCCGATTTCAATCCTAACGATTATTAATTCATCAGACGTGCAAATATTTCTTCAAGGCTTCGGCTCGATTCAACCAGCCTTGAAGAAATACTCTTTGAGTCCCGACTCCCCATCGGCGATAGTCATTCTCCCGAATATCAAAATATTTGCTCAGGAGCTTCGATTCTTTGTTTTTTCTCAGCCAATAATCGAGTTCGTTAAGGGTCTGATGCCCAACGATTGCATCAGGTTTAAGTCCTAAAGTCTGCTGCAAAGTCGCGAAACCGCGACCGGAATTGACTTGCCAGTCCAAACAAGCGATTGCAATGCGGCGCGGCGGATAATAGCAGCCAGAATTTTCCCAATAATAATGTTTATATATGTCTTGGGCTTCTGTTAGCGAAATCAGACGCACAGAGCGCTGTGGTAGCCCTTTCTTGGCGCGATAATTGTAATATTCTGTGTGGGTGATACCAAATTTAGTTAGTCCTCCACTATCGTTTTTATCATTAGAAATTCCGCCTTCAGCCGCAAGAATAAATCTTAATGCCTCTCGAAAGACTAGCTCTTTCGAGAGTTTCTGATTCAGGTTATGGACATCCTTTTTTAACTTATCCAGTTCGCTTGACAGGGATTGAAACTGCTTGTTTTGAGTTGTAATATTCTGCTCAATTTTGTTCAAAAGTCCTAAAGAATTTTGTAACTGGGAATTCGAGTTGTATTTTTCGACGTGTAAAAACACTCCAAAACATACAACGTCTACAATTACAAACGAAGTCATTGCCAGGTCATATAAAATACGCCTGGTGAATTTTACTTTTTTTAATTGCATTATTTGCGAGTTGTCCAGAAGGTAATTAATTAGTTTGTCCGTTATAGCTCCAAATACTGATAAACGAACTTTCAAACCAAACTGGGAAAGAAAATCGCAATTGATATGAAGCAAAAGATATTGGGAATATCAAAACATTCCCACCCAAAGAAAGACGCTGAGAAAAACTAGTCCATTGGGTTGAATTATCAACTAAATTCGTCTGAACAAGTTGATTTACATATCCGCCTGTATACCAAGTCTTTTTCGCGCTTGGAGTGATGATATAAATTCCTAAAATCCCGCTAGAAAAAGTATCAGGAATCAAAAAATTAGAAAGATTGGAGCCTGATAAGTTTTGCTCAAATATCAGACTCCAATCACTTGAAAGAGACAAGTCCATGTCGTTATGAATTATTGACGAGTCTTGACATGTCGTACATTGATCGCGTTAGTAATCGGTTGTCCAGCACCCTTGCCGATGGGCCAAGTACATTGTGTGACCAGGTCATCGAAATCATCCTTTGCGTCCTCGCTGACGTGTAATGTCTTTCGACGTTTTACTATGGTCGTACCACTTTTATCAGTAACGATAACCACCCTTGTAGTAATTATTCCAGCTCGCACTAGCTCCTTGATCGTGGAGAACGCAAAGGGTGAGTAGTCTGTTGTCCCAGGTACCTCTGCCAGTATGCCAGTTACGCCCGCTATATCTGTATCACTATTTAAATCCCCTGTGTAGACCCCATAGGTAGAAAGAAAATAATAATTCTGCGCTGGGGTTGCGGGAGTCGATCCAATCGCCGGTACTTCTGCAACAACCAGCTTGCATCTATCAAGTTTAGGTGGCATATTTCTATTTTAAAAAAGTTGTTTTTGGGAAAGAAAGCTAAAAAAATACAGTGAGAAAAATCTTAATACATCGTGACGTGCTGAGGAAATCTTGCACTTAGGATTGAATTCCCAGTGACATAATCCAATCCGACCAATGCACCTATCTTGGTGCAATTGGCGGCAGCGAAATAAACTGTCTTGGTTGTTTTGTCTTTGAGGCGCACAAGTGCTCGGCGACCAGTACCAGACGAAACTAATTGGCGAACAGAAATAGATTCGCTATTGGGGGGAAGAGATGTAGGGTCAGCCTTCACCACTCCGCAAACATCACCAATCTCATCGTAAACATCCTCTAGAGTTACTATTTTATTACCGCCAAATATGAAGCTAGCCTTGGGAATCGTTGTAGCCATTTTAGTATTGAATTTAAGTCGAGATATCCTCCAAATATACGTTCACGACTTCGTAAACCGCAAGCTTTTTAACACATGTTGTATGTCGCGCCTTAATGCGCGATTAAGCGCCAGTCGCTGTCGCATTCTTTCGCTTTTTTAAATCAGCAGGCAATAAGTACCATTTCCGGCTCATCTTAAAGCCTTGAATCTGACCTATTTTAATTTTTCTAATTAAAGTATTGCGAGAATAAAAATAAATTTCACAAGCTTCTTTAAGTGAAATTGCGGTAGATAAATCATCAGGAATATGCCAGTAATTAAGCGGAATTAAAAAATCACCACTTGGCAATCCAATTTGGTAACTGTTTTTTTGTACCAGTTGCATAATATTTAGCCATCCGATTTTTAACAGTTATTTGAGAAATTTCAGTATCAGTAGCAACTAGACACGATTTACTTAAATATCCACCGGCAACATAACTTGGAATTATCCTCAATTTGATAGCATCTAACATCATCATTCCATTGTCTTCATCTAGGGAATGAATAGTAACTTTTGAGTTATCACTGAGTACAAAAATTGTTTCCCAGTTGCCGCGTTCATAATTTGGTAAGCCGGTGTCAGGTTTTGTCGGTAAATGATGCGGCACTGTAATTCTGTAGTTGGGTGGGCCGATAATGGTACCGTTTTTACCAACTGGTGCAAATTGATAAATTACCTGTGGCCGATGCCATTCAGGCCGAATTAACCAACCGTCGGGACAGGCTCCGACGTCTTGATAACAAGCGGCTTGTCCTTGAATATCTGCTAATTGTTGAAATTTCAGAAGTTCCGTAGCTTCTGTTCCCAGAATCACGTTTATAGTTTGGGCGTCGTTTTCTGGGTCTCCGTTGGCGTCGCACTTGGAAAAAATTGGGACTGAGATTGAGGTAAATTGCACGTCTTCTACTCTGTTGAGAATGCATTGAGAATTGTTATCAGCATCAGTCCCACTGCCATAATGTATTTCGCAGCTTCCGTCTGCGTTCGGAGGAAGAATGCAGGGCGGACAAGTGCAGGGAGGACAAGGAGAACCACCTCCTCCACAAGGCGGACAAGGCGTACTCTGACCCGAAGGACACGGAGGACATGGACTACCTTGCCCAGAACTGCCACCCGATGGACAAGGGGGACAAGGAGCGCAATCGGGACACGCGGGGCAAT
>NZ_JBTYKD010000270.1:0-2490 GCF_054880495.1 Nostoc sp. | reverse complement strand
GCTGACATCAATTGTTGGATGCGCTGTGGCTCCTCTCCCAGCCAATCTGGATTTTGGGCAGTGCTGTCAAAAATTGATGAGGTTTTGAAAGGCTCAAACTCGCCGTGTGATGCCGCTTCTGCGGTTTTTGCTAAGAGCGATCGCACTTGTTCCTCATTCATTGACTGGAACGTCTGCACTGCTTCAAAGGCTTGCTCTAGAATCTCCATGCTATCAATTCCGGTAATCACAACCGATGTAGGTAGATTCAAAGCATAGTGTAAACACTCGATTGGTGTTACAGTCTTTGATCGTAAAAGAATACCGTTTGCTAGGCTTTTCATCCCTAGAACACCGATGTTTTGTTTAACCAGTTCTGGCACAACTAGCTTGGCAAAGCTGCGGTAGTGGGCATCCATTACATTCAGCGGCATCTGAGCCGTATCAAATTTAAACCCGTGAGTGGCTGCAACTTCCAGCATGTGCAGATGAATATGGGGATCTTTGTGTCCAGTGAATCCAATGTATCGGAGTTTGCCAGCTTCCCGCGCTTCAATTAAGGCAGCATTTGCCCCTTCTTTATCAAAAATTCGATGCGGATCTTCATACCGAATGATTTCGTGATGCTGCACAAGATCGATGCAATCAACTTGCAGGCGTTGAAGAGATTCGTCTAGCTGTCTTGCGGCTTCTTTCTTAGAGCGGCCGTCAATTTTCGTCATCAGGAAAACTTTGTCTCGGTAGCGATCGCGCAGCGCTTTTCCCATACGAATTTCGCTGACTCCACCGTTGTAATCCCAACTATTATCCATAAAGGTGATGCCGCGATCAATCGCGGTTCTAACAATTCGGATACCCAGTTGCTCATCAACGTGCTTCAAACCGATGTGCCAACCACCCAATCCGATGGCGGAAACTTTCTCTGTTGTACTGCCGAGAACTCGGTATAACATTTCTGAATTTGACGTAGTTTCTGACATCTGTTCTCCTTGTCTCTCAGCTATTACTTAAGTAGATATAGCTGTGTGGCAATTTAAACACAAGGGAAAGTTGACAATATCTTGCTGAAGATACACTTTTCAACCCGATCAGCAAAAGATTCAAGAAGCCAAAATACCGATGCCAATTTGGGATGTGTGAGTTGACACTCCCCGGCATGAAGGCACGGGGATTCTTGGCTCAACGAAACCACTTAAATTAGATTCCTTGCGTCGTCTAATCCAGAGGTGGGATTCTCCCCAAGCGTTACTTCGGGTATGCCCTACCCTAGTTGCATAACTGCAAGTCCTTTTTAGCTTGAAACAAATATGCTTCAAAAACTGATTCGTCTAGTTCTTGTGAATCTTTTACCTGCTGCCAGGAGAAAACTAGAACAATGCAGCAGAACCCCATAGATTCAATTATCAAGGTTCAGTGTCTGCGGTTTAGGCAGCAACCGGGTTTTTAGACAGGTTGATTACCCTTCCTGTTGAGATTATTTTACCACTTCAAGCCGTCCTTCTAGGACGGGGCTTTTACCCAAATTTTGGGTAAACGAATTGAGTTAAAAGAGCGGTTATAAACCGCGTCTACACGAGACTTTACCCACCTCCGTGGGTTATAAAAGCTTGATTTTGTATTAGTCCACGGAGGTGGACTACCCTTGGGGAACGCCAAGGGCGAACGTTTGTCTAGCCGCGACTTACAGTCGCCCTGGCTCTAAGTTGACTGTGCCCCTACAACATATATGGTTCAAATAAATGAAAACTGCTGTAAAATATCAACTATTTGCCACTATAGAAAAAGGCAATTTCTTTCTCTTTTAGGGGTGCGAAACCAGCATCTATAAGTAATTGGTCGAGTTCTGTTTGGGGAATGTGTTTTGCACCAATTCGCACAATGCGCGATCGCATCGTATTAGATACGCCACTGCGCTGTCTATTGCCTTCTAGTGCCATAACTTTACCATAAAGGTCTAGCTTGGCAGGCGGAATTGGAGAACCATCAAAATCAATTCCCTGTGCGATCGCTTCATCAATAGCATCAGCACCTGTAGTAGTTTGATTCCCTGAGTTAGTTTCGGTAGGCATGGTGATTTGTTCTTCTTGGCTATGGGTAGATTTTACCAGTCTTGCTGACACCAAACCTGCCTACCGGCTTTTTTGCTAGTCAACTAAACCTTAAAAGGGGGGTTAGAAACCGCACGCCAGTTGCTTCTCCCAGGGGGAGACCCTGCGCGAACAAGTCGGCGGAGCCGACGGCAGTTGCTTCAAGCCGGGAAACCCGTCCAACGCACTGCCTCCCCAACGCACTGGCTTGTCTACACAAGCAAAACCCGCCTTTGCGGGTTAAAAAATCTTGATTTTCTCTTAGCCCACGGAGGCGGTCACTGAGCTTGTCGTTGGCGCAGCCTCTCGTAGAGAAGTGTGGGCTTTGTATCTGAGATACCCCATGCGTAAACGCAGGGGGTTCTAACTCACGGAGCGAGTTTCGTTTACCCTCACAGGTTCCGACTCCTCACGCGCTATTAGA
>NZ_JBTYKD010000269.1:0-2124 GCF_054880495.1 Nostoc sp. | reverse complement strand
GTAAAAAAGTTCTTCCTCCTGAATATTCTGCTCCACCCATCCAACGATTTCTTCCTGGGCTTCGTCATCAGCACTATAAAGCGCCTCATAAACCCGGATATCATCGGGATCGGTTTGTTTGTTTCCGTTCCCGTTTTTGGGTTCAGCCATAAACCTCCTTGTTTTTCAATGTAAGTGTAGGTTTTTATTGCCTACAGTTTAATTATAACCCGGTTAACCAGTGATTAAAAGCATTGACTGATATCTTCTAAGAGGTTTATCATTGTGTAAGCACCAGTTAACCAGCAAATGAGTAATCCTAACCCACTACAAACTCAAGAATTTAAAGAGCAGCAGTTCAAGGCATATACAGAAGGTCTATCAGAGCCGTTGGTGAAAAAGGTAACAGGAGTCAAACTGCCCCAAAGTATTCATGATGCACTTGGGGCTATGCCTGCTGAAGAAAGAGTGAAATACCTACGGCGAATTATTTCTGAGGCTGTTACGCGAGATTTAATTAGCAGACAATAGGTAGGAACTTTCCCATCAAATACTCGCTTTAAGTAGACTCTTAGTATCTGCGCCTGTTTCTTAGGACTTAACCCTCAACATACGGGTTATAATTCCACTCTCTTGTGGTAAGGAATAATATTAACTTTATGTCCATCTTTCCCCATTCTTACTAATGCCTGAAGCGGGTCTAGATTAGCAATTAAATTATCAGAAAATCTAAAGCGAGAGGCAACTGTTCTAACTTCTGCTTGGTCAACAGGTAAAATAATTTTCGTGGCTGTATTGGCAATAACTTCTTTACTGATTTCAGCATCACGTTGAGAGGCTACAATGCAGCACAGTCCATGTTTTCTCCCATCAGCTAAGATAATATTTAATGTTTTAGAGTTTTTAACTTCTTTACATTCGTCTATCAAGACAAAGGTCTTTGGAATCTTATCTTCAATTTCTCCAGCAATTCTGTGAGAATCCATTAATTGTTTGATTAAAGCTTCAGCAGCGATCGCACCCAATCCCGGCACTTTCCCCAAAGCCGACAAATCAAACCTGATAATAGGCGCATCAAGGGACGGCTGGGGACGAGTAAAGATACCGTACTCAAACATTGCCGCGAGTTTGAGGGCTAGTTTGGAGGATTCCTTGCAGCCATCTTCAATTCTTGCTTCAATCTCAATTCTTACATCACCAAATGTTGGGGCTTTTTGTGTCCAAGTAGCGGGTTCATCCTGAATAATTCCACGCTGTTTGTAGCAGGTGGTTAGGATATCTATAATTAATCCCTCTTGGTTAACTCCCATTGTCAAAGATTTTTTGAGAATGGCTGCAACTGCGATCGCTTGCAAACTTGGCCCCCCGCCCTTAGTATCTAAGTCCACCACCAAGGGGTTAATCCCGTGCGGTGACTCCATGTTAAGCGGGTAACAAGATTCAAATGGTAGCTCTAAATCTCCATGAAAATCTATGCTTATGTAGCGTACACTCGGTATAAAGCGCGGGAGTTCATAAGCGATCGCTTTCAGAGTTTGAGTTTTCCCAGAACCAGACGCGCCAATGATAGCAACGTGACCATTAGGTAGTGTAGTAGGATTCCAGTAAAGTTTATCACCCAATAAAATACCGTCTGTTGCTGACTCTGTAGTACTTTTTTTAGATTGATTAGGCTTTAAGGTAGCTGTTGGCAGTGGTTTAGGCATGAGATTTAAGTTAGGAGTTAGGAGTTAGGTATTAGACATTAGACATTGGGCATGGGGACTATTGACTACTGCTATTAATCACCCTCACTTGAAGTTGACCTGTGGCGAACTCCTCACCTAATTTGCTTTGGACAATTGCAAGGGGTGCAGCTTCTAAAGTAATGCTGGTATCAGTCGCTTTAATTACAGGGAATTGGTAAGGGTCGCGGGGTAAACCCCCAGTTTCTAAACCATCCACCGTTAACTGACCGGAGATAAACACCATCGCCCCAGTGCGGTTAAACTGTGCGATCGCACTTCCTATCGGTTCATCCTCCAAAGTCAGCGCCTCGATGTTAGTAATGGCTGGTCGTCCCACATCAGCTGTGATTTCCTCTAAGAAAATTTGTGCATCAGGTTCGGTCGATGCCTTGTAAATCCTCCCATCGTCGGACTGGAC
>NZ_JBTYKD010000268.1:0-7770 GCF_054880495.1 Nostoc sp. | reverse complement strand
TTCTAGTTGCAAAAAAATTGTAGGTTGGGTGGAGGCTTTGCGTAACCCAACATCCTGATAATCAGTTGGGTTGCGCTCCGCTCCACCCAACCTACCTTTAATGCACTTAATCGCTTAGGTTCTAGTATCCAATTATTTATAAGTGGGGTAGATGTCTCACCCGCCCAGTAAGCAAAGGCGGACAAGACTTCGGCGTGAGCGCTACTTCTCTACCAGAGGCGGCGCCAAGACAACGCTACTTCTCTTCTTAGGCTGCACCAACGACGTCGCTCAGTACAAGTCAGTTGAACGCTGTACACTCTAAGAACGAAGATCAGCGATCGCGTTTAGCAGAACGGCGCGATGCGGACGAACGACCACCAGGCTGATCGCCATTCGTTGCAGGTGGGGCTGGCTTACGTTTGGCGGAAGTCGGTGGTGACAGTTTAGCAGTACGAGCCGGACGCTTGTCACCTCCGGGTTGGGGTCTGTGTTGGCGTCCATTTGGGATTGGTTCGGGGTTGGTGTCGGGGTTGAGCGCAAAGCCAGCGACGACTTCCTTCGGCAAACGCTGCTCGATCAGTTTTTCAATATCTGCCAATAGAGGGTATTCATCGATGCAGACCAGTGATACTGCTTCACCTGATGCACCAGCGCGACCAGTGCGACCAATGCGATGAACATAATCCTCCGGTACATTGGGCAGATCGAAGTTGACTACATGGGGCAGTTCGCTGATGTCAAGACCCCTAGCAGCAATGTCCGTCGCCACCAATACTTGTAAGCTGCCATTCTTGAACTTTGCCAGAGCGTTGGTACGCGCTGGCTGGCTCTTATTACCGTGGATTGCCAATGCTTGAATGCGGTCTTCAGCCAACTGTTTAACCAAACGGTCAGCCCCATACTTAGTGCGAGTGAACACTAGCACTTGATACCAATTATCTCGCCGAATTAGGTGAGCTAGTAATTGACGTTTTTTGTCACGGTCTACCTGATAAATTTTTTGTGCTATTGTGTCGGCGGTAACGTTGCGACGTGCCACCTCAATCATCGTCGGGTGATTTAGCAGTCCGGCGGCGAGGGTTTTAATTTTGTCCGAGAAAGTAGCGAAAAATAGTAAATTCTGCCGCTGTTTGGGCAGGAGTAAGAGAATGCGGCGGATATCATGAATAAAGCCCATGTCCAGCATTCGATCTGCTTCATCCAACACCAAAACCTCAATATGCGACAGCTTCAGCGTGCCCTGGTGTACGTGGTCTAGCAGTCGCCCTGGAGTAGCGACCAGAATATCCACTCGGCCTTTCAAACGCTGTTTTTGGAGATGAATACTGACTCCGCCGAATATCACCATTGAGTTTAGGTTCAAATACTTGCCGTACTCGCGCACGCTTTCTTCCACCTGTGCGGCGAGTTCCCGAGTCGGGGTGAGAATCAGCGCCCGGATCGGCGGGTATCCATTAGACGTACCTTTGCTCTTGTCGGACGACAACCGATGCAGAAGCGGCAGGGTAAAACTAGCGGTCTTTCCAGTCCCAGTTTGTGCCCCAGCTAGCAAATCGCTACCCGACAATACAGCAGGGATTGCCTGCATCTGAATTGGCGTGGGTTCGGTGTACCCTCGCTCGGTAACGGCGCGGATAATTTCATTGGACAAGCCGAGAGTAGAAAAAGACATAAGACTCCAAAAATAACATCGGCCTGTCGCCAATGCTGGCGTTAGTCTTAGGCGGACGGATAAAAAATCATTGAAAGGCTGGATGGGCAGTAGCGCCAAGACTCAGAGCGTGTGCCGCAATTTTGCATTCTAACAGATTGCAATCGATTGTGTCGTTAAAGTTGCTCTGATTCAGTGTTGTGTTAAATTGGCATTAGCATTACTTGCTTGTAAAGTAAAGTGTTGAACAACTAGGAGAAATTCATTATCGCAATCCAAAAGCAACTGATTAATTCGCAAATCAAGTCACCTCACGTCTTCTTGATTGACCATGAGAATAACAATCGTGGTCTGATCGACACCAAGGAGGCCCTACAGCTAGCCGAAAGTTTAGAGCTTGACTTAGTTGTAGTCTCCGAAGGCAAAGACGCTCCAATCGCCAAGATTCTCAACTATGGCAAGCTTCAGTATCAAAAGAAAAAACGTCAGAGTCAGAGTGCTAGACCCACGGTAAAGGAAGTTCGGTTCGGGCTAAACGTGGGTGTGGCTGATTACAATTTACGTATTGAGAAAGCTGTTCAGTGGTTGAGTAAAGGCGATTCGGTAAAGTTTGCCATTCGTTTACGAGGTCGAGAACATCAATATCGTGACCAAGCTGGAGAACTACTAGACCGGATTGCAAACGATCTCAGTCAAGTAGGTAAAATCCAGTCGTTGGATAAACGCTCACTAATTGTTCAAGTTATTCCTGCCTAGTTGATCTAGCGATCGCTGTTTAATTCGTAATTCGTAATGACGCTCGATGACTCGCTAACGCTTCGCTAACGTAATTCGTAATTAAAGACACTGTACAGCAGCCCACACTAAATCAAAAATTTAGTGGTCAACAAAACAGTGGAGAGTAGTGAGCTACCACTGATAGCGGAGCGGTAGCGAGTCCCCGATCGTCTTGTAATTATGAATTATGAATTATCAATTATTTTGACCTTACAACTGAACAAGCGCCAAGCGCCGATGTATAAACAATCAATCGGCACAATTGGTGATTAAATGTGTCAAGGCATCAATCAAGCGATCGCTTTCCATTGGTATAATATCCTTCCCATGCATCACGTCTTGAGTCACATGAAAATTAACTAATGTGCCTAAAAGAATCCTCGCTGTTGCCTGTGGATCACTAATATTCAGTTCCGGGTGAGCAGCCAAGTATTGAGTGATCGTTTCTAGCATTGGTTTAATCATCGCCCGAACACAAATCTGAGTTAATTCTGGAAAACGACCAGATTCCCCAATTAGTACTCGCCAAAATGCACAGTGTTCCTGGTCGTTATTCATCTGTTCTAATAATTTGGTTCCGAATTGGCGCAGTACGATTTTTGGTTCTCCCTCCATAGGTTCCATGCCAAAGAGAGAGTTAAACTTTTGATTTGCCAGGTTTTCTATCAGTACTTTAAAAAGTCCTTCTTTGTCTTGAAAATGGCTGTAAACTGTCGCTTTAGAAACTCCGGCTGCTACTGCTACCCGATCCATACTTGTGCCAGCATAGCCATTTTGCAGGAACTCCTGCATTGCCCCTTGCAGAATTTGCTCTACTTTGTCAACGGAATTCTCTCGATCAACTTCGTCAGTTTTAATCCGTACCATTTATTAATTATCCTCTCTTCTAAAGAATTTTAAGAAGTTAATCGGCATTTACAGCATTTTTTAGGTATTTAGACCACAACTTAGATGGGGAGTGGGGAGTAGTGTCAATATGGTTGGAATAAGCTCTTAACGCCGGGGAGGTAAAAGAGTTATTAAACAATAATTACTTTCTACCGCTGCTTCAATATCTCACCTCAACAGATAACTTTCTGATCAGAATTTTGGGGTGTAATACCATTTCACACAAACCCTGATACATATAGATTTCTCGTAGGGGCACAGCATTGCTGTGCCCCTACCAACCTATTTTTAGAGATTGTCTCGTTCCCAGTCTCTGACTGGGAATGCCTATGCGAGGCTCCGCCTCTTGACTTGCGGCAGAGCCGCAACGAGCAGCATTTCCAGCCAGAGGCTGGAAACGAGGTTTGAAAAGGGTTTTGGCTTAAGTTGACACCAATGAGCATTGCTGTGCCCCTACCAACGTATTTGTATCATTATTAAAGTGAAAGGGTGTAACGCAGGGCAAATTGTTTAGAGGTTGTTTTAAAAGTGGTTGCCTGTGATTTTAGGCACTTATTGATCCCCCCTAGCCCCCCTTCAAAAGGGGGGAAACCGGATCAAAGTCCCCCTTTTGAAGGGGGATTTAGAGGGATCTAGAACGTTTTGCTACCGACAAGAGGACTTTTAAAACATCCTCTTAATTGCCGAGTTTTACTTTTTACGCTTGACTAAACTACTCCGTTTAGTTTAGCATAAATTGAACTGAACAGTTTAGTACAAGTCGTGAATGGGAAAAGGTGAACAATATGGTACCGAATTGGAAATTAGAGGATTTAAAGTCTTCTCAAAATCTTTGGCGATCGCCCACAACACTAGCAATAATTGCATCTTTAGCAATAGGTGGAGCTAGTGTTTATACGGTGCTAAGGTTTCAGGCTACGGCTAATGAAAAGCAAGCAGCGCCAGTAGTTGTTCAACCAGTAGTAAAAACAGTTACAGCATTGGGACGCATAGAACCAAATGGAGAAGTGGTAAAACTGTCTGCAACTTCTTCGACTGAGGGAAGTCTGCTTGAGAAACTATTGGTGAAAGAAGGCGATCGGGTCAAAGCTGGGCAGGTAATTGCAATTATGGACAGTCGCGATCGCTTGCAAGCAAGTTTGGTTGAAGCCCAAAAACAAGTTCAAGTTGCCAAATCCAGCCTTGACAAGGTAAAATCGGGAGCAAAACAGGGAGAAATTGGAGCAAAGCAAGCTGCTGTAAACCGTCTGCAAGTCGAACTAGAGGGAAATATTAAAACTCAACAAGCCACAATTGATCGTCTAGAAGCGGAATTGCAAGGACAACAACAGAGTTTACAAGCAACTGTGGCTCGCGTAGCAGCCGAAAAGCGCAACGCTGAAGTAGATGTGCAACGCTATGAAGCTTTATACAAAGCAGGGGCAATTTCCAGTCAGTCAGCTGATCAAAAACGCTTGAGTGCAGAAACTTCTACTCAGCAGGTAATCGAAAACCAAGCCAACAAAACAAGAACTGTAGCGACTTTAGAACAGCAGATTAAGGAAGCCAAAGCTAACCGCAACCAAACCCTCGCTAGCTTGCAACAGCAGATTAACGAAGCCAAAGCCACCCTCAACCAAACGGCTGAAGTCCGTCCTACAGATGTTGCAAATGCCCAAGCAGAGGTAGATAGCGCTCAAGCTACTGTGCAAAAAATGCAAGCACAACTGGATCAAGCATACGTCCGCGCACCAGAAGCGGGGCAAATCATGAAGATTAATACACGAGCCGGAGAAACCGTTTCTAATGACGGGATTGTGGAATTAGGTCGAACCGACCAGATGTATGCAGTTGCAGAAGTTTACCAAAGTGATATTAATAAAGTGCGATCGGGGCAACGAGTCAAGGTAATTAGTGATTCCCTCCCAGGAGAATTACAGGGGACCGTCGATTGGCTGGGGATGCAGGTACAGCGACAAAATCTGATCAACAGTGATCCCTCCAGCAATATTGACGGCAGAGTAGTAGAAGTTCATGTGCGACTAAATCAGGCTTCTAGCATCAAAGCAGCCAAGTTTACCAATCTGCAAGTAAAGGCGGTGATTGAATTATGATTGGATTTATTCAACAACTGCGCCAGCGAACCCCTCTGGGATGGCTGCAACTGAGTCATGAAAAAAGCCGTCTGTTGGTGGCATTGGGAGGCATTGCTTTCGCTGATGTTCTCATGTTCATGCAGCTAGGATTTCAGACCGCCTTGTTTGAAAGTAATACTAAGCTGCATCATAGTATACAGGCTGACATTTTCCTAGTTAGTCCTCAAGCCCGTAACCTGTTAAATGCGTCTACCTTTACGCGACGGCGGCTGTATCAAGCAATGGATGTACAGGGGGTGAAGTCCGCAGAAGCAATGTATATCAGCATTGTTGATTGGAAGAATCCCCAAACACAGCAAAAGACATCTGTATTAGTTATCGGGATCAATCCTGAAAAGCCAGCGTTTGATTTGGTGGATGTGAACAGCCAGATAGATCGGGTGAAGCTACCAGATACAGTCCTGTTCGATCGCGCCTCCAGAGGAGATTATAAAGAAGCGATCGCTCAAGTTGCACAAGGGAAACCTGTGACGACTGAAATTGACCGCCGGACGATTACCATTAGCGGCTTATTTTCAATCGGGGCTTCCTTTGCGGCTGATGGGAATCTGATTACCAGCGACCAGAATTTCTTGCGGCTCTTTCCGAAGCGAGAAGCCAGCAGTGTCAGTTTAGGTTTGGTTCAACTAGAACCAGGCTATGATCCAAAACAGGTGAAAGCAGTTTTAGAATCTCATTTAGATCATGATGTTAAAGTTTTAACCAAAGCAGAATTTATCGAATTTGAAACAGATTATTGGAAAAAAAATACGGCGATTGGGTTTATTTTTAGCTTGGGTGTCGGAATGGGCTTTCTGGTGGGCGTGATTATCGTCTATCAAGTTCTTTCTACAGATGTAAATTCTCATATCAAAGAATACGCCACATTCAAAGCAATGGGGTATAATAATCTCTATTTATTAGGTGTGGTATTTGAAGAGGCGATAATTTTGGCAGTGTTGGGCTTTATCCCAGGAGCGATCGCACCTTTAGGACTTTATTATTTAACTCGTAATGCGACCAATTTGCCAGTTTACATGACCCTAGCACGAGCCTTAACGGTATTAGGGCTAACTATGATTATGTGTATAATTTCTGGTGCGATCGCCACTCGCAAATTACAGTCCGCCGACCCCGCAGATATGTTTTAGAAAATGGGCATTGGGCACTTGTACTGACTTGTACTGACTTGTACTGAGCGGCGTCGTTGGCGCAGCCGAAGAAGAGAAGTAGCGGCGTCGTTGGCGCAGCCGAAGAAGAGAAGTAGCGTTCGCGTAGCGTCTCGTAGAGAAGCCGTTGGCGTAGCCTAAGAAGAGAAGTATTGGGCATAAAGATAATTATTCAATTCCTAATCCAAAATCTAAAATTAGTATGCTTCCTGTAATCTCTGTTAAAAATCTCAACCATTACTTCGGTCATGGTCAACTCCGCAAGCAAGTTCTGTTTGATATCAACCTGGATATTAACGCCGGCGAAATTATTATTATGACTGGGCCTTCTGGTTCTGGTAAAACTACACTTCTCACCTTATCAGGCGGCTTACGTTCTGCTCAATTTGGCAGTTTACAGATATTGGGAGAAGAACTTTGTGGTGCTAATACAGCAAAACTTACCCAGGTGCGACGCAATAACGGTTATATTTTCCAAGCGCATAACTTGCACGCTAGCCTGACAGTACTCCAGAATGTCAGAATGGGCTTGGAAGTGCATAATAATATTTCCTCGGTAGAAATGAAAACCCGGTCAGCCCAGATGTTAGAAGAGGTAGGATTAGGCGAACGCCTGAATTATTATCCTGATGATTTATCTGGGGGACAAAAACAAAGAGTTGCGATCGCTCGTGCTTTAGTTGGTCGTCCTAAAATTGTCTTAGCAGATGAACCCACCGCCGCCCTTGACAGTAAATCGGGAAGAGATGTGGTCAACCTGATGCAAAAACTAGCTAAAGAACACGATTCTACCATTCTCTTGGTTACTCATGACAATCGCATTCTAGATATTGCCGATCGCATCGTCTACATGGAAGATGGCAAGTTAATAAATGACCGTGCTGTTGTTGCAAACAGTTAGGAATCTGTGCAAAAATCCCACATTTTTAAGGAATAAGAATTAAATAAGATCCAATTTATGTCCTACTGATTCTTGCATAATTTCCTCGCTTAACAATTGACGAATCAAGTTTTTCTCGAACCGTAAGCCGGCTCAAATCCCTGTATAAGCTAAAATCGTCTATGTAGTTTCACTAATGCCAATCTACCAACTCATCTGCTAGAGATTTGAAAGGTTTACTATTATATAAGAAATGCTTGCTAGAGTCTGGAGTGCATCAATTGTGGGCATCGATGCCGTCAAAGTAGG
>NZ_JBTYKD010000267.1:0-14035 GCF_054880495.1 Nostoc sp. | reverse complement strand
CTGACTGACCACATAACGGGTGGATGGGATTGATGATGGTGACACGACTTCCCAAAAGTGACTTGAAGTTATGTGCAGTCTTACTGTACTGTTCCCACCATTGCGGATAGAGCTTGGCAATGCCTCGCAAAATATGCGCTCGAACCAGCTTGCGCGTTGCCACTTTTCATGCTAGGAGCTACGGGTTTAGAACGGGGCGCTCTGCCCATGATGCACAAAAGTACATCTTTGAGAACCTCAATTCCAAAGCCAACGGAATAGAGAAACGAGTTATTGAACTCGATATCGAAAAATGCTTCGACAGGATTAACCACTCATCAATAATGGATGAACTCATTGCCCCCAAAGGCTTAAAACTCGGTATTTTCCGATGCCTCAAGGCAGGAGTTAACCCAGAATTCCCTGAACAGGGTACACCTCAAGGGGGAGTGGTCAGCCCGCTACTAGCTAACATCGCGCTCAACGGGATTGAGAGTATCCACAGATACCACGCTCAATATAGAGAGGGTAAAAGGATTACACCTAAAACATCGGCAGAAAAAATTGCCGAGCCATCAGTCCGATATGCGGACGATATGGTTATAATACTCCGACCCGAAGATGATGTGACAGAGATACTTGAAAGAATCAGCGAGTTCCTCCGCAAACGCGGAATGCAAGTAAGCCAAAAGAAAACCAAAGTAACCGCCGCGACAGATGGGTTTGATTTCCTCGGCTGGCACTTCAAAGTGCAGAGTAATGGAAAGTTTAGATGTACTCCCTCAGTGGATAACTTCAAAGCTTTTCGTAAAAAAGTAAAACACATCGTCAACAACTCGAATTATGGTGCTATCACAAAGGCTGAAAAATTAGCCCCGGTAGTTAGAGGTTGGAGAAATTACCATAAGTTCTGCAAGATGGACGGGTCGAGAAACTCGTTATACCACATCGAAACGAGAGCTTACAAAGTATTTAACAAGGAAACCAAACAAAACCGCTACTCTAGCAAGAAATTACTAGACAAAGCATTCCCAGCAGTTTCCTACTCCGAAAATAAACACGTCATGGTTAAAGGAACACAATCCCCCTATGACGGAAATACAGCCTACTGGAGCGAACGCAAAAGCAAGCTCTACTACGGCGAAACTTCTATTGCTCTTAAGAAGCAAAACCATAGATGTGCTTCCTGCGGTCTGAAATTCATTGATGAGGAACGGGTTCATCTGCATCACATCGATGGAAATCACGCTAACTGGAAGAAAAACAATCTTGAAGCAATTCACGAGAGTTGCCACGATTACAAACACATGAGCAAAAGCGCAAGCTGAGAACATCGCAAGCTGGGTGCGGTGAAAGTCGCACGCCCAGATTTAACTGAGAGGTGCGCGGGATAATACCCGCCATCGACTCAACCAAGGAACAGTACCCATCGCTTCATATTTCTGATGTCTATTTCCTAATCGGTTATTAGTTGCAACACCAAGCCGAAGTTAATGCCTACCTTCTAGAGCGTCAAAGACTTGCCACAAAGATTCAACAAGAAGCTGAAAAGAATTTTAACCCAATGGGAGTACGCGATCGGCTATTAGCAAGACGCAACCTTCAAATATTTCATTGATTAGGGCATCAAACAAGCAAAGCTATAATTACCATAGCCTCTAGCCACGTTGCATACTTTTATGACCCATCTTCTGACACTGGAACTGAACGATCAGATTTTTACCGCGATTCAGCGACAGGCTAAAGCGATTGGCGTTCCTCCTGAACAGCTAGCTGCAACGTTGCTAGAGCAACAGTTTGGACAAGTTTTTAAATTGTTGCTGTCTGAAGCCGAAAAGGAGACAGTACGAGCCAGATTTGAACGCCATTTTGGGGCACTTAATCTCGAACATCCCATTGATCTGAACAATGAGAGTATTGATGTAGATTTGGTGAGAGAGTATGCCAATAACCACGAGGAGGGTTAATGCTCCTCGATACCTCTGGGTTACTTTGTCTGCACTATCAGACTGAGCCTTTGCATACTGAAGCTATTGCTGCCTATAAGAGAGCAACAATCCGATTAACCCACAGCTATATAATTGCTGAGTACGTCGCGTTAGCCACTGCAAGGCGTTTTCGGCGTTCATCCGTCCTTGCTTTTATAGTTGACTTGCTGGATAACGTAGACATAGAAACGGTTTGGGTAGATGAGCCATTGCACCGGAGAGCAGTCGATCTCCTAATGGAACGGGAGGATAAAACTTACTCTCTATGTGATGCACTGAGCTTTGTGCTAATGCGCCAGCGCGGGATTACAGAGGCATTGTCTACTGATCGGCACTTTGAGCAAGAAGGGTTTATCCGCTTACTGCGACCCGCAGGCTAACACTACAGGTTTCAATTTTTACACTTCGCTTAAATTGATTGTGCTCCTGGCAAGCATTTATTTTCTCGACTCCCCAATCTCAAATTTTATGGATTCAAATCCAGCATTGTGTACAGCGATCGCAAATCAGATTACCACCACTCCTCAACAACGAATTACTTTCGCCCAATTCATGGATATGGTATTATACCATCCTGAACATGGCTACTATTCCAGCGATGCAGTTAAAATTGGCTTTCAAGGTGGTGATTTTTTCACTTCTCCAAACCTCTGTGCTGACTTTGGCGAGTTACTAGCAGAACAATTTTTGCAAATGTGGGAGATTTTAGGAAAACCTGTACCCTTTTCTCTGGTAGAAATGGGAGCAGGTCAAGGATTGCTGGCATTACATATCCTTAAATATCATCAACTGCACTACCCAGATTTTTTTACGGCGCTGGAGTACATCATTGTTGAAAAGTCCCCAACTTTAAGACAAGAACAACAGCAACGCTTGCAAGATTTACCCGTGCGTTGGTGCAATTTAGAGGATATACCACCGAATGCGATCGCTGGCTGCTTTTTTTCTAATGAACTAGTAGACGCATTTCCCGTACATCAATTCATTCTAGAAACAGGAGAACTCCGAGAAATTTATCTAACCACAGATCAGAATGAGAAAGAAACCAATGCCCCATGCCCATCATTTGTAGAAGTCACAGGGGAACCTTCAACGCCCCAACTAGCTGAATATTTGGATTTATTGCAAATCAACTTTGCTCAAAGTGCATATCCAGATGGTTATCGTAGTGAAATTAATTTAGCTGCTCTAGACTGGTTGAGTATAGTAGCAGACCGCTTGCAGCGCGGCTATGTGTTAACAATTGATTATGGCTACCCTGCCAGTCGTTACTATAATCCCAGGCGATCGCAAGGAACGCTACAGTGTTATTATCATCACCGTTTCCATGACAACCCCTATATCAATATTGGAAGACAAGATATCACTGCCCATGTTGACTTTACAGCTTTGTCACGCTGGGGCCAGAAGTGCAATTTAAAGAATGTTGGTTTTATCCAGCAGGGATTATTTTTGATGGCGTTGGGTTTAGGCGATCGTATTAGTGCGCTTTCTAATCAACAGCAACCCCTTTCGCAGTTACTAAAGCGGCGGGACGCACTACACCAACTTATAGATCCCACAGGACTAGGTGGTTTTGGAGTCCTAGTTCAGAGCAAAGGCTTGGACAAGACAGAAATTTCTCAACCACTCAAAGGATTGATTCTGCCAGAGTAAAGGTAAAGAAAGAAAAGTTAAAATAGCATAACAGTGATTACTGTAAAGTTAAACACACTAGAAAAGTAATAATTATGACTACTCATGACCTGCTAATGCTAGTAACCTTACTTACTCCAGGTATTTTACTTTCAGTGATAATTATGGCGACTTTTGCTGCTGGTGGCTAATCACCAAATACGATATTCAGTAGTTAGTGAACAGTTATCAGTATTCAGAGATAACTGTTCACTGATATTAAAATCAAACAATGCGATCGCGATGTCTAAAACAGGCTACGCCTACGCTGTATTAAAGGAACGTGAAAAATGAAGGTGGCATTTCTGGGAACTGGACTAATGGGACTACCAATGGCTCAAAGGTTATTAGCCGCAGATATACAGCTAGTTGCCTACAATCGTACCCCAGAAAAATTAGCACCACTACAAGCAGCTGGGGCTGAAATTGTCACACATCCGCGCCACGCCATTCGTGCTTCTGAGTGCGTAATCCTCATGCTTACTAATGTCTCGGCCATTTATAATGTGTTGCTTTCAGATACGGCTTGGCAAACTCTAGAAGGGCGCACGATCATCCAAATGGGAACAATTACCCCCACAGAAAGCCAGGAAATTAGAGATGCAGTTGTTGCAGGTGGTGGTGAGTATTTAGAAGCACCCGTATTAGGGAGTATCCCGGAAGCAAAAGCTGGCAAGTTGAGTGTTATGGTAGGCGGCGAACCAGAACAATTTGAACGCCACTTCAAGTTACTCCAAAATTTTGGCACAGAACCTTTACTTATAGGGCCAGTGGGATCTGCGGCGGCGCTGAAATTGGCACTAAATCAACTAATAGCTTCCCTAACAACTAGCTTTGCTCTGAGTTTAGCTTTTATCCAGCGTCAGGGTGTCGATGTGGATGTGTTTATGCAAATATTGCGCGACAGTTCACTCTACGCACCTACCTTTGACAAAAAGCTACAACGGATGTTGGATGGCAATTATGCTGATCCCAATTTTCCCACAAAACACTTGCTTAAAGATACAGAATTATTTATCTCGGAAGCGAAATCTCGGAGTTTGGATCTCAGCAGTATTAAAGGTGTGCGGCAAATCTTGCAAACAGCCGTGAAAATGTCATTTGCTGATGATGATTACTCATCACTATTTTCTGTAATTAAGGAATGGGGAGAAGCGATGGGGGAATAAATTTTCGTAGAGCCTGGGCCAATAGAATTCGCGCCTATACAAACAAAGCCCACCTCCGTGGGCTAAGAGAAATATTAAGGTTTTTTAACCTGCTGAGGCGGGTTTTGCCTGTGTAGACAAGCCAGTGCGTTGGGCGGCTCCGGCGACTTGAAGCACCTGGCGCGGTTTATAACCGCCCTTTTAACGCAATACAGTAATAAGGATTATTACTGCCCATTAATAGTCGTTGATGGTGGCAATTGTGGAGACTCAAGCTGAGGCTGAGGCGAGGGTTGAGGATTGAGAAATTGCTGCCAAGCCTTAATTTGCTCTTGCGCCCCACTGTAAGCAGCACTACCGCGTGGAATCGATTTGGCAATGCCAATCCCTTTGGCAATATCAGACTGACCTTGAGAGCGTGCTATTTCTAACAATTGCTGACTCCACTGGTCAATAGCTTGATTCGCATCCATACGTAAGATGCTATTGTTTGAAACCCCATCTGCCAGCCGTATTGCCTCAACCAACCCTTCTGGCGTACCAGTCGCCCCCACTTCCTGGGCTTTTTTCCAGTTTTCTTTGGTGCGGATTTGACCTTCCCAATCATTTATCGCAGCTTGTGCGTCTCCAGAAAGCGCCCTTCCCGACGAGGCAATTTGTTGAGCTGCGCCAATGGCGGCGGTGAGATTTCCACTCTGAGCCAGTTCTTGTGCCTGATCCAAGTAGGGCTGGTCTTGAATTCGCTGAATCTTTCCTACCCAAGTGCGAACTTTTTTCTGGGCTTCTGGATATAATGCACGACCTCTACGGATTTCGCTGGCCTGAGCGATCGCAGCTTGCAAGGAGTTAATATCCTCAAATACCGCTATCTGGTCGGCGCGGTCTAAGTAAGGCTGGTCTTCAATTGTCTCCACTTGGGCACGCCAGCGACCCATCTCTTGCCTAGCTTCTGTGGCTCTAGGATTACTAGCAGGGATGAGTTCCACTTGGGCGATCGCTGCTGTTAAATTAGGGACTGTTCCCTGACTAGCCAATATTCTCGCTTTTTCTAAATTGGCAACATCTTCAATTTCCAACTGCCAACGAGCAATGAGTTGCTGTGCTTCCTTATACACTGGTCTGGAAGGATCAATTTGTTGTGCTTGGGCGATCGCAGCCTCTAAACCAGAAACATTACCGATCCAAGCACTCCTTTTCGCGTCAGCTATGGCGATAAAGTCATCTGTTTCGGCTTGTAGTTTCGTACTTTCCGGTATTTGTCTGGCAATATTCAGCGCCTCATCCGCATCCCGGTTGTCTAGTTTTGCCTGTGCCAATTCCAGCATTTTGCGTCCAAATCCGGGAATCGCTGACTGAGCTTTTTGGTAAATATAACTTTCCTGCCCAATCGACTCGGCTAACTTGATCGCTTCTAGTAAATTATCAACTACTTTACTACTTGCTAAATTTTCAGCTTTGTCTAACTTATCGCCATCTTCCCGCGCTCTGGCAATTAGACTATTCAATTGGTCGTATTTAGTACTCGCCCAGTATTGATTATCTACGCGCAGCATTTTGGCGGATAACATGAATGCCGATTGCCAGTGCCGTTCCTTTACTTCGGCGATCGCACCGTTGTATGTAGCTTCTGCCTTTGACCAAATCGACTGCCATTTGCCAATTTGTTCATCAACTAATTTATAAGCAACCACGTCTTGGGGGATTTTCTGGGCTGTTGCGATCGCTTTCTCTAAATTCCCGGTTTGGAAACTTTGATCAGCTAACTTTAAAATATCCCGTGACCATTCTTCGATGAAACGGTCAATTTCTCCATGCAACGGGTGATTTTGTGGTAGTTGCTTCACCAGAGCGATCGCTTGCAATAGGTCGTTCACTGTCTCCTTAGAAGCCGCCAACTGAGCGCAGTGTAGCCGCACAGAAGCACTAGCTAGAGGCCAGAAAATCGATGGGCAATTAGGGGCAGTTGGCAACTTCAGCAGCATTGCTATTGCCAAGAATCCGACACTGCCGGGAATCAACATTAGTAATACTAGCCACAACGTCCAGCTTTTCATCCAGCGTGGCCATTTCCCAGAACTTTTACTGAGTTGAGCAGTTTCTTCTGAATGACTATTTATATGTAATCCTTCTCTACGAGACGCTTTGCGATCCGGATCGTTTTTTTTTCGCCGCTTCACTGACTTGGAGGTAGAACCAGTAGCTGGAACACCAAATGGTTGAGTTTCACCGAATTCTTCTGTTCGGGATAATCTTGTATTTTGATCTGGCTCTCTTCCACTGGCTGAAGACCAACTCTCTGGAATATCCCGCTCTGTCATCTCTCACACCAAAATAATTGAATAGCGCTCTGTTTTAGCTTGATAATTCCATTGCTGCCATAGTAACTTTCTCGTGATTAAAAAGCTACTTTTTTGATTATCTCTCTCCCCAAAATACCATTAACAATCTCAAAAATCAGTGCTATTTTATACTTTATTCGCAAACGATAGATTCAGCTTGCAAATCGGCAATTAGTTGAGCTAACTGATCGCTACTTGCCTGGTAAACACTGCCGCAAAAGTCGCAAGTTGCTTCAGCACCATCATCTTTGATAATCATATCTTGCAGTTCGGCTTCTCCCAACATCTTCAGTGCCCCCAAAACGCGATCGAAAGAACAACCACATTGGAAGCGCAGCATTTGCCGTTCGGGAAAGATTGCCAGCCCCATATCTCCCAGCAAGTCGCCTAAGATTTCAGTCAAAGTCTTCCCAGCTTGCAGCAATGGTGTAAATCCTGCTAGACCAGCCACCCGTGATTCCAACCTTTCTACTAAAGCTTCGTCTCTGGCAGCTTTAGGTAATATTTGTAGCAGTAATCCGCCAGCCGCCGTTACTCCACCTGCTCCCACGAAGACACCTAAAACTAAAGCTGAAGGTGTTTGTTCAGAATTCACCAGATAATGAGCCACATCATCGCCAATTTCCCCAGAAACTAGTTCAACCGTACTAGAGTAGGGATAACCATAACCGATATCTCGGACAACGTAGAGGTAGCCGCCACCCACTGCACCACCAACGTCTAGCTTACCTTTGGCATTGGGAGGCAATTCCACAGATGGATTCCCGACATATCCGCGTACCGTGCCATCTAAGCCTGCATCTACCAATATCCCACCCAAAGGCCCATCGCCCTTGACTCGCACATTCACCCTCGACCCAGTTCGCTTCATACTAGAAGCCATTAACAAGCCTGCTGCCATAGTCCGACCTAGTGCTGCCGTTGCCACATAGGAAAGCTTATGGCGTCCCCGTGCTTCTTCTGTTAAACGTGTGGTGATCACACCTATGGCACGAATTCCACCTTCGGCTGCTGTTGCACGAATTAACTGATCCGCCATGAATAACCTTACATTTCTTAACAAGTTCACTTTTTCTATTCTAAGTTCTCTGCTGGTAGAAAAGTGACGCGCTAATAATCAGTGATTGTATTTGCAATATTAGAAATAGCGATGTCTCACCTTTAGGTAATCCTAGAAAAATGCTGGGTAATTTTCAACAAAGTCAACTGCGAATCGAAATTGAAGCACCAACAGATGCAATTCGTGACAGTCTGCTGCATCCGGTGCAACTAGAAAAATGGCTCTTAGGGCAACGCTTTGCGCCAGGAATGCCAGAAGAACTGCTTCCCGGATTCCAGTTTACTACCTGGACTGGGCCAGTCCCGATTCATCATCAAGTAGATGTTGTAAAATCCAACTGTCTCCGCTTAGTACTCAGTGGAGGCATTGACGGCTTCCACGAATGGTACTGGGGAGAAGGTTGGGTACAATCTCGCTTGGAAGGAGTTTCAATTTTGCCCTTGAATTTGGGTCAAACCCTGAGTTTATTGAGCTTGCGTCAGTTTTTGGCAACTCAAGAGCGTTGAATCGACTGAACGTAGGGACAAGGGGGATTTTCCTTGTCTCTATGTGTGTTCTCAATCAGCCGACAAATCCTTTAACAGCCTTGCTTTTCTCAAAATAAATCTCAAGCTAGTAATGAAGAGTTTGTAGTAAGCACTTAAGTGCTTACTAAATAAGGACTAAAGTCTTGACTACAAACTTGCTTACTCATCAATTTCAACTTGACAGACTTCTACGTTCCTCAAACGCCACATCGTTCAACTCTCTTCACCAGAGCGCGAGTGCCTCCCCAGCCTACCCCTAAATTCATCAAGCCAATGAAAATCAAGGTTTTTTATTTTTATTTAGTGGGGGTATTATAATCGGGCTAAAAAGTGAGATCCCGGACACGGAGAGAGGCTTTGATTCTTGCTCCCCAACGCTAGTAGGGAAGCCAGTGCGTTGGGCGGCGAGCCAAAGATTGTTGTTGCACCTGGCGTAAGGGGTTGGGGGTTAGGTTTGAGAGTGAAGTTGTACACGGCGTTTAAGTAAATCGGCCTTAAAAAATCAACCTACGTGACGAAATGTAAAATCAGCAAACAGCTTATAAATCAGTGATTTCAGAGTTTTTATAAAACTAAACGTACATGGGTTTTATCGTGCCGACCTACTTAGTATTTAAATATAATGTTGATATACAGCTAACTCTAAATAAGAATTCGCGCATTTAATGATAGTAATACCAAATCTTTATAATTTTTATTTAAAATTTTATCCTTTCTTTATTTATTTGCAAAACATTTATGTAACCAATATAAAAATTTTTTCAAATTAATAAATCTTTCAGCAAAGTCAAACGTTTATATATTAGAAGAAATTATATTTACTCAAATTTTTGGTGTATAAAAAAATGATTGTAAAAATAACATTTTTAGATAAAAATACTTACTGTAAAATGCAGAATCGCAGTTTTGAGTTTTATAAATTTATTTAAGTACGAACCGTATAAAAAATTCGTTTTATTTACTTGACTATATCTTTAAGTCTGTGGATTTTCGTTAATTTACCAGTATTAATACGCAATTAGCTGCAATTATACATTTTTTGACAAAATTAAGCTTTTAGACCGTTTTATTTATATCAATATATATTGACGACTACGATTTTTTGATGAATAAAAAATTAAATTTTAAATAATTTTGTATAAAAAGTAACTATGTAATATTTTTGATTCAGATGTGTAATACACATTTCTTAAATACTTGGCTGCTTGACCTTTTGAGCAAGAGGCGTATAATACATTTAACTTCACAAAAAAGTTACTAGATATACACTTTACGTTTATATCTATTACTTTGGAGTGGCGTTGACTTTAACCCCAACAATCAAGCGAGAATTAAAATCATGGAAAGCACATTGTTTACTGCATTAAGCACCAACGAAGAAGCCAGCCTTTCTGGCGGCGCTATCACTAATAGCTTCAATGGTAATAACATCACCCTCGGCAATACTGCTGTTGCTATTCCCATCAATGTAGTTTTGGGAGGTACTGGAAGTATTTCTGGAAAGAAAAATGGAAACGTATTGACTGGACAATATGCATCGGCGAATGCAGGAAATATCTTCGCCAACAATAAGTAAGCTAGAAAATTCATCGCCATAGGCAAACTTATGAAGTTTAGTAGAAGCGAAACAATAAACGTCAAGGCAGGATTAACTGCGCCTTCAGAGAAATAAAGCCTCGCGTTTTAAATAATTTACCCTGTTGCCACAGGTTAAGTTACTTAATACACGTACCTGAATTGCTAATCGACTTAATTCTACCAGCAATTAGGTATTTATTGAGTGCAATTATCCTAGCATACATTTATTACGAGGCATCGACTTTTCTTCAACAAACTTCACAAATTAGGATTGAGTATTGTTTAATAGCCATAGTCAATCCTAATTTCTAGTGCTTCTTTCGGAAAATACTGCTTATCTTTGAGTAGTCGAGTAGGGAATGAGTGCTACTGTATGCACGGATAAAACCCTCCTATTTTTTTGGGTTTTCTCACAATATTATTGGTTAGGGACTTCCAACAAATAAATTACCCCACAAGAAGTATTTGAGTATTTTTTTATTTGTCAGTCCCTTACTGGAGTGTAAAATGAAATAGCAAGTTGTTACACAACATAGCGAAGAAGATTGTGGAGCTGCTTGTCTTGCTTCTATTGCCAAACACTGGTGCCGTAACTTTATACTAAATCGCATCCGGGGAGCGGTAGGTACTAGGCTATTAGGAACAACATATGTTAGCGGAACGCTTGGTTTTAATGCACGCTCTGTCAGAGCATCTAATAAAATATTAGACCAGATGACCCAAGCGCCACTGCCAGCAATTATTCACTGGAGAGGTACTCACTGGGTTGTTTTGTCTGGTCAAAAAGGTAAAAAATATATACTTGCTGACCTAGGCGTTGACATCCGTTATGTCTCTAGAAAAGAGTTAATGCAGGTTTGGTCAGATAAACCCGCATAGCGCACTTTAATAGAAATACCAAATTTTTATAATTTTCCTCTAAACTTTTACGCTTTCTTCATTTATTTGCAAAAAATTTGTATAATCTACCTAATAAAGCTTTTTTCAAATTAATAAATAATTAACCACAATTAAACTTTTTATATTAGAAAAAGTTATACGCCTTGAGTTTTTGTTGTATTAAATAATTACAAAAAAACATTTTTTACATAAAAATACTTATTCAAAAATGCAGAATTCCAGTTTTGAGTTTGATAAATTTATTTAAGTACAAATTAGTATAAAAAATATTGTTTGGTTTGCTTGACTATATCTTTAATTCTGGTATTTTTCGTTACTTTGTCAGTATTAACACGTAATGATCTTCATCTATACGTTTTTTAACAAACAAAATTAAGCTTTGAGATCGCCATATTTATATCAATATATATTGACACCTGCGATTTTTTGGCAAATAAAACTTATTTTTAATTAAATTTGTATAAATGCTAACTAGGTAATATCTTTGCCGAAGAGGAAGAGGTGTAATATATTTTTCTTTATTAAAAAAATAATTGCTTGACCTATTTAGCAAGAGCCGTATAATACTTCTAACGTCACAAACAAGTTACTAAATATACTCTTTTACGTTTATATCTATTACTTTGGAGTGACGTAACTTTAATCACCACAATCAAACGATAACTAAGGTTATGGAAAGCACATTGTTTACGACATTAACCGCCAACGAAGAAGCCAATTTCTGTGGTGGGAACAAAAGCTCCAAGAAGGAAACTGCTAAAGTCTCTTTAATTAAGTATTTCTTTCAATTTATAGCTCAATTTACCGGCGGTGCTGGCGGTGCTGGCATCATAAATATTGGCTCTGGCGATGTTGTTGTTATTGGAAGCACTGTTATAGGTGGAGATGGTGGATCTAATGCAATTGTTACGTCGCGCTCTTAACTATTCTGTTAGGGGAATAGGCAAACTTATGAGGTTTAGTAGAAGGGAAAGAATAAACGTAAAGACACGATTAACCGCGTCTTTACTCGGATAAAGGCTCTTAAATAAACGACCCTGTTAGAGCAGGTTAATTTACTTTTGCGTCTGTCTGTCTTAATAGCTAATCTACTTAACTCTGACAAGCTATTAGCTATTTGTTTGATGGCAATTATCTTAGCATACGTTTATTGTTACCCACATACTTTTCTTCAACAAACTTCACAAAGTCTGTCAACGGTTGCTAGTTGGCAACTGTTGATAAACTTACAGCTATTTTCAGGTAAATAGACCACGTGGTAGGGGCACAGCATGCTGTGCCCCTACGACAGATGTGGTTCAAATACATGAAAACTGCTGTAAGTGGTGCTTTTCCCTAAAGATACTGCTCACTTTGAGTAGGGAAGTAAGCGTTGCTATTTGAGAAATCAACCAGATTCATCACAATCTAGTAATTTGTGAACGATAACGAAACTCTTTTTACAGAACTGCTTTGAAATTATTTTTAATTATCGGCTGTTAACACTTGTTCAACTGTTAATTCTAACTCTGGAAAAATTTGAGATTGAATGCATTGAGTACCAATAAACTCTACTGGTTCGTATAATTCTTCAATCAATGTGAAAACAGTAACTTTGTTCGTTAATGGATCGACAATCCAATACTCTGGAATATTTAAAACGTTATATTCAACTCGCTTGGCTCGATAATCTACAATCTTTGTTGACTCACTGACGACTTCCACCACTAACAAGGGGGGTGGTTCGTTGAGTTCAATAACTGCCTCTCGGTTTCTCAACTCTCGCCACTGAGGTAATGGAATCACAACTACATCTGGAATCCTCGATGTATCCCATCTCCCAGCACGGGGGGAACGAACACCGATAACCATTTGTTTAGAAGTCCAATCCAACTTTAGCCGGAGAATTTCTGCTCGGAAACAAACATTGAGAAATTCTGTTACCGCGCCATGTTGCCCACTTCCTAGACTCATGGGAATTAGTTCTCCATTGACCAATTCGTAGCGGGTATCAGTGCCATCATCATATTTCAGGTATTCCTCAAAGGTTAATTTTGGGGTGGTTATTGTCATTGCTTCCCCTTGCAAATTTTTACCTTGGTTTGACGACTAACACTGAACAATTAGCCTCTTCCACAACTTGACTGCTAACAGAACCCTCGACAATTCGCTTCATCCCAATCAATCCCCGACTGCCAATTATAATCAAGTCGGTTTTGTAAATATTGGCAAGGCGAATAATCTCTTCGGCAGGATCACCAGTTACCAATTCTAACTCACTTGTGACTGATAATTTTTCCTGATATAATTGCAGCTGTTTTTCAATATGAAAA
This sequence comes from Nostoc sp., assembly GCF_054880495.1. Lineage (NCBI taxonomy): Bacteria > Bacillati > Cyanobacteriota > Cyanophyceae > Nostocales > Nostocaceae > Nostoc > Nostoc sp. Next base: position 530 of record NZ_JBTYKD010000267.1, on the reverse strand, counting down.
TAAGAAAATATTGGGGACTCTAGCTGAGGACTATCAGCGGGTAGTTCCATCTCTGACTCTGGTGTGGGAAATACATGGCAGAGAATAACCTTGGAGTCTTTTGACAACGCCAAATTATCTAAAGTCTGAATTACTCGTTCTGAAATTTCCGAACCGTCTAGAGCTACCAAAATATTCTTTAGCACCGCTCTCGTCTCCTCAAGAGTAGACCCCTTACATAAGTATCTAGCAAAATTTGTTGGCAGCTACACTAAGATTAATTTTCCATCTGCCTACTTAGTCAGGACTTACGCAAACAATAGCCCAAAAGAATGATTTTTAGGTAGCGGCAATGCCCGACTTGTGGACGCCTAAAGCCCGGCTGAAGACAGGGTAGCAACTGGCACGCGGTCGCCATCCAAACTTTTAGTCTGAACCTATCGAGTGACTTTTGCCAACAGTATAGGAAAAAATTAAGCATTCCAAATCACTCTTCTTGCTGAATTCGGCGTCGTACTGAATCAGCATGGGAAGGTAAGCCCTCTGCTGTT
>NZ_JBTYKD010000266.1:0-5477 GCF_054880495.1 Nostoc sp. | reverse complement strand
GACTAATGACTATATTTTTAGTCTTTCTGGTAGGCGATCTTGTCGAATTAAGTCTTGATAAGTTTCACGTTGCAAAATTAAATTTGCTTCGCCATTCGCCACTACAACTGCTGCAGGTCGGGGCAAGCGGTTGTAATTAGATGCCATACTGTAATTGTACGCACCAGTTCCCATAACTACGAGAATATCCCCTGGTTCAGTCTTTGGAAGTAGTGCATTGTGAATCAGAATATCTCCTGATTCACAATGTTTACCAGCAATTGTGACTGTTTCGGTTAAGGGAGAAGACATTTTATTAGCAACGACTGCCCGATAAACTGATTGGTAAGTAATCGGGCGGGGATTGTCAGACATTCCTCCATCAATTGCCACGTAGGTACGAATTTTTGGAATGACTTTGGATGAACCAACAGTATATGCAGTAACGCAAGCTGTGGCAATTAGCGATCGCCCTGGTTCACTAAGTAATTTCGGCAAAGGTAGATTTTCGGCTGCACAAGCTTCTTGGATCACTTCACAAATTGCCTTCACCCACTCTTCAATGCTGGGGGGATCATCTGATTCTGTATACTTAATCCCCAAACCGCCACCAACATTTAACTCTGTAATATTTAAACCATACTTCGCGGCATCCCGCAGCCACTGCACCATCACAGCGGCCAAATCTTGATGCGGTTGGCGCTCAAAAATTTGGGAACCAATATGAGCGTGTACTCCTATGCAATTAAGGGCAGGTTGTTGACTAACAAAGGTAAAAACTTGATCTAGATCGTTGGGATCAAAGCCAAATTTGCTATCTAAGTGTCCCGTGCGAATATATTCGTGGGTGTGGCACTCGATACCAGGAGTTAGCCGGAGCATGATCCGGATTGGTTGAGCAGGTTGAGCGATTTCCACAAGGGTACGCAATTCATACCAGTTATCCGCCACAATGGTGACACCAGACTTGATCGCTAAAATTAATTCTTCATGAGATTTATTATTTCCATGAAGGTAGATTTTCTGGGGACTAACACCCGCTTGCAAGGCGGTGGAAAGTTCGCCCCCAGAAACTACATCGATTCCTAAACCCTCAGAGGCAGCGATCGCACAAACTGCTAGACAATTCCAAGCTTTTGAGGCGTACAATACTTGAGATTCGCCCTTGTAATATTGCTTGAAAGCATCTCGGTATTGCTGACAAGCCGAACGCAAGGTTTCTTCATCTAAAATATATAAAGGTGAACCAAACTGCTCAACTAGGGTTGTGACATCACACCCACCAATTTCCAGGAGGTGATGATCATCAACTCTGGCAGTCAAGGGTAAAAGTTCTTGATTCGGCGAGGGATTGGCGCTGCTGTCGCGCCTTTGAGGTAAATACTGACTTCCAGAATGTTGAACCCCAGTGGGGTGAGTCGATACCATAACTATAAAAGTTGTCCTTGTTCAAATTACGGGCTTTGAGTTCGTCTTCCGATTCCCAGTTTACAAGCTAAACGGTAAGCATAAAGCTCAGTCACTTCAGTGCCTAGGTGCGATTCGTGCGACTTTAGTCGCAGTCAACATTAGCATTAGCCTCAACGTAGCGCTTTCTAATTAGTTCTTCTAAGTACTCGCTTTTACTTGTTGCTTCAACAGTACTAGCTAGTTTTTCAATCATTTGCCACGCATCATCTGTCAACCAAATGGTACGACTCTTTTTTGGACTGTCATAAAAAACGGGGATATTTCTTAATCGCTTTTTGCCTTTTCCTGTTGCCATCTTAGAACCGAGTGCTATACTAAAATATAGCACAGGCTGAAAAACCGCTAGTACGTGACAATACAAATCTAGGGTGTCCCTACACGATTGGCTAGGAAGTAGTAATGCTAGAGGCAGGAAAAACCTCTATAAAAACCGATGATACCCAGCAGGTATCGACAATCCAAAGAATTGAAAAACTTTAATTAAAAAAGATACGGCGGGGCACGCTGGAATCTGGAGAAAAGAGAGAACCAGGATTTTAAGACACTCTCGATAAAGTAACCGAAAGCTTGGGGACAAATGCCCACTGGGTTTTTGATGAATTGACTGGGCATCTCGTGCGAAGGTACGAATGTTTGGTTAAGTACTGCCAGTCTACTAGTCGGCGATTAGTGGGTGGGACATCAAAATTTAAGGCTGTTTGGAAGAACCTAGAATTTCAGTGTCTTTAGACCTGAGAGTGTCAAAAATGGTTTGTAATCTTACTTCAATAAATGTGATCTCATTAGATTTAGAAATTCAATTACTGAAAATAGAGCATCTGAGTGCATTGTTGGAACTTGATCAAGCCTGTTTTGGCGGCCTATGGACAATGGAGGGCTACCAACGAGAGTTGGACAGTCCCAACAGCGATCTGCTGGGTTTATTTTCCTCTGTCTCTAATTCGAGACTACTGGGAATGGGTTGCTTTTGGTCAATTTTAGAGGAAGCCCACATTACAATATTGGCGGTTCATCCCCAATATCACCGTCAAGGTTTGGGACAGGCTTTATTATATTCACTTATTAAGACAGCTTGCGATCGCAAAATGGAGCGAGCTACCCTCGAAGTGCGAGCTTCCAACTTGGGGGCTATATCTTTATATCAAAAATTTGGCTTTAAAACAGCTGGGCGGCGGCGGCATTACTACCAAGACAACGATGAGGATGCCCTAATCCTTTGGCTCCCAGATTTACAATACCCCCAATTTCAAGCAACTTTAGACCAGTGGCATTCCATGATCAGCGATCGCCTGGACAAATGCTCTTGGCACTTGCTTTTTAAATAGTTACGGATTATTAATTGGAATTATGGGGCTGGCGATCGGCTTCAGCAAAAAAATGCAACTTTGCGGCGGCTTTTTCATATTTAAATATCTTATTTAAAACTTATTACACATAAGAAAAAATCATTAAAATTCTTTTTAGTTGACATTTAAAAATAGATATGTTAAATATAAGTGTTTGGGATTGAGTAAAAAAACTCCTAATATAAGCAGTCAGCTATTTGTAATAAATCCCAAAAAGGCTGGTGAACTAAAGCTCCTCAGTACACCAGCCAGATAAAAGTAGTCAATAGTTAACAATTAGCCCATCAACCCAAGTCATAGCTTCAGGATGTCTACAATTTGTGATACAGACATCCAAAAGCTTTGCCTGTGCTAAAATCAGCATACCGGCACGACCGCAGGTGATGGGAAAAATGCCATGTTTGAACGCTTCACAGAAAAAGCCATTAAGGTAATCATGCTGGCCCAAGAAGAGGCCCGCCGTCTAGGTCACAACTTTGTCGGAACCGAGCAGATCCTCTTGGGTCTGATTGGCGAAGGCACTGGAGTGGCCGCCAAGGTGCTGAAATCAATGGGCGTCAATCTCAAAGATGCCCGAATTGAAGTTGAAAAAATTATCGGACGGGGATCAGGCTTTGTTGCCGTGGAAATTCCGTTTACGCCACGGGCAAAGCGAGTTCTAGAACTCTCCTTGGAAGAAGCACGCCAACTGGGGCATAACTACATTGGTACCGAGCATCTGCTGTTGGGCCTAATCCGCGAAGGGGAAGGCGTAGCAGCCAGGGTGCTAGAAAACCTCGGTGTGGATCTATCTAAGGTGAGAACTCAAGTCATCCGTATGTTGGGAGAAACTGCCGAAGTTTCACCAGGCGGTTCATCCGGGCGCACAAAAACCCCGACTCTGGATGAATTTGGCTCAAACCTGACCCAGATGGCAATGGACAATAAGCTCGATCCAGTGGTGGGACGCGCCAAGGAAATTGAGCGGGTGATTCAGATTTTGGGTCGCCGAACTAAAAATAACCCAGTGCTGATTGGGGAACCAGGGGTTGGTAAAACTGCGATCGCTGAAGGTTTAGCTTCCCGCATTGCCGCTAAAGATATCCCTGACATCCTAGAAGATAAACGCGTCGTCACCCTAGACATTGGTTTGCTCGTAGCAGGAACCAAGTATCGGGGTGAATTTGAAGAACGCTTGAAAAAAATCATGGATGAAATCCGCTCTGCGGGTAATGTCATTCTCGTGATTGATGAGGTACACACCTTAATTGGTGCAGGTGCGGCAGAAGGTGCTATTGACGCAGCGAATATCCTCAAGCCAGCTTTGGCTAGGGGTGAGTTGCAGTGCATCGGCGCTACAACCCTAGATGAATACCGGAAGCACATCGAGCGAGATGCAGCACTGGAGCGGCGTTTCCAACCAGTAATGGTTGGCGAACCTACAGTTGATGAAACAATTGAAATTTTATATGGTCTGCGCGAACGCTACGAGCAACACCATAAACTGAAAATCTCCGACGAAGCATTGGTGGCGGCGGCGAAATTGTCAGACCGTTACATTAGCGATCGCTTCCTCCCAGATAAAGCCATCGACTTGGTTGATGAAGCTGGTTCTAGGGTGCGCTTGATTAACTCCCAACTGCCACCCGCAGCCAAAGAGTTAGACAAAGAACTGCGTCAGATATTAAAAGAAAAAGATGACGCGGTGCGCTCTCAAAACTTTGACAAAGCTGGGGAATTGCGCGATCGCGAGATGGAAATTAAAGCCGAAATCCGCGCGATCGCTCAAAGCAAGACCAATGCAACAGGCACAGAAGGTGAAGAACCTGTAGTTACAGAAGAAGACATTGCCCACATTGTCGCTTCCTGGACTGGGGTACCGGTGAGCAAACTCACCGAATCGGAATCTGAAAAGCTGCTGCACATGGAAGACACCTTGCATCAGCGTTTAATTGGTCAAGACGAGGCTGTGAGAGCAGTTTCACGGGCAATTCGTCGCGCTCGTGTCGGTTTGAAGAATCCCAATCGACCCATAGCTAGCTTTGTCTTCTCTGGACCTACTGGTGTGGGTAAAACCGAGTTGGCGAAGTCCTTGGCTGCATACTTCTTCGGTTCCGAAGAAGCGATGATCCGCTTAGATATGTCCGAATACATGGAGCGTCACACCGTCAGCAAGCTGATTGGTTCACCTCCAGGTTACGTTGGTTATAACGAAGGTGGTCAGCTAACTGAAGCCGTGCGGCGGCGTCCTTACACCGTGGTGTTGTTCGACGAAATCGAAAAAGCGCACCCCGATGTATTCAATATGCTGCTGCAAATTTTGGAAGACGGGCGGTTAACTGATGCCAAAGGTCGCACGGTGGACTTCAAAAACACCTTGCTGATTTTAACTTCCAATATTGGTTCTAAGGTAATTGAAAAAGGCGGTAGTGGTATCGGCTTTGAATTCTCCGAAGATGCCAGCGAGTCAACTTACAACCGGATTCGCTCTTTGGTGAACGAAGAATTGAAGCAATACTTCCGTCCAGAGTTCCTCAACCGACTTGATGAAATTATCGTCTTCCGTCAGTTGAGCAAGCCGGAGGTAACACAAATCGCCGAAATTATGCTCAAAGAAGTATTTGGTCGTCTGACGGAAAAGGGTATCACCTTAGAAGTCACCGATCGCTTCAAGGATCGCTTGATCACTGAAGGTTACAGTCC
>NZ_JBTYKD010000265.1:0-10446 GCF_054880495.1 Nostoc sp. | reverse complement strand
AGCGTAGCCGAATCGGAGTGGGCTTGCCGTGAGCGTAGCCGAATCGGAGTGGAAATTGGGGATGAGGGAGAGTTAGAATCTTGTTCATCCACCTCAGAACCTCAAGGCTTCCAATGCCCAATGCCCAAAGTCGGCATCCTTTTCTACCGCGCCCATTATTTAGCGGGAAACACTAAGGTAATTGATGCTTTATGCGAAGCTTTGGTAGAGAAAAATTTACAACCAGTGCCAGTGTTTGTTTCCTCATTGCGTGAACCTGATGTTCAAATTGAGTTGAGTGAATTTTTCCAACCCAAAGAAGCCGAATCAATAACCGTGCTGTTGAATACCACCAGTTTTTCTCTAGCACGCTTGGAAAGTGAAACACCCCAAACTGACCTGTGGCAAAAATTAGATGTGCCTGTGTTGCAGGTAATCCTCAGTGGTGGCTCAATTGAGCAGTGGGAGTTACAGTTTCAAGGGCTTTCTCCCCGCGATATTGGGATGAATGTGGCGCTACCAGAAGTAGATGGGCGGATTATTACTCGTGCTGTGTCTTTTAAAGAAGTGCAAACTCGTAATCCTCATCTAGAGACAGATGTAGTAATTTATGAACCAGTGAGCGATCGCATCGAGTTTGTTGCTAAACTCGCAGCAAATTGGGCACGTCTACGTTCTAAACCACCCCAAGAGCGGCGAATTGCCCTAATTCTGGCAAACTACCCCAACCGGAATGGCCGCCTTGCCAATGGTGTAGGACTCGACACCCCAGCTAGTTGTGTAGAAATCCTGCAAGCTTTACATCAGGCTGGTTATCAAGTAGAAAATCCACCTGCTGAAGGAGATGAGTTGATTCAACGGCTGACAGATGGTATCACAAATGATCCCGAAGGTCGAGAATGGCGTCCGGTACACCAAAGTGTCTCTTGGGAAGAGTATCAAGAGTATTTCGCTTCTTTACCGCCAGCAGTGCAGCAAGGTATTAGTGAGCGGTGGGGAGTGGGGAGTGGGGAGTGGGGAGTGGGGAATGAGGGGACAAGGGGACAAGGGGACAAGGGGGACAATTCATGCCCAATGCCCATTTCTGGAATTAAACTCGGCAATGTCTTCGTGGGAATTCAGCCACCAAGGGGTTATGATAATGACCCCAGTTTGAATTATCATGCGCCGGATTTAGAACCAACCCATGCTTATTTAGCTTTCTACTATTGGATCAGAGAATGTTTTGGTGCTGATGCTGTAGTTCATGTGGGGAAACACGGAAATCTCGAATGGCTACCCGGTAAAAGTGTGGCTTTATCCAGCAATTGTTATCCAGAAGTGGCTCTGGGCGCACTTCCCCACCTATACCCATTTATTGTGAATGACCCTGGTGAAGGTTCCCAAGCCAAACGTCGCGCTCAAGCGGTGATTATAGATCATCTCACGCCGCCGATGACTCGTGCGGAACTCTACGGTTCTTTGCAACAATTGGAAAATTTAATTGATGAGTATTATGAAGCGGACAGTTTAGATCCTTCGCGTTTGCCAGTGATTCGCGATCGCATCCATGAACTAGTGATCAAAGAAAATCTCCATCTAGATTTAGGAATCCAAAATGAAACCGAAATTTTTAATTCGGAATCTTTAATTTTGAATTCTATCGGTGGCTATCTTTGTGAATTGAAAGAAGCTCAAATCCGCGATGGGTTGCACATTTTTGGGCAATGTCCCCAAGGACGCCAGCTACGAGATTTAATAGTAGCGATCGCTCGCATACCCAATCGCTATTCTTCAGGTATTACCCGTGCGATCGCTCAAGATTGGGGTCTAGATTTCGACCCATTGACAGCAGATTTGTCAATAACTAGTGGTGAATGGTCAATAGTAAATGGTACAGAATGCCGCACCCTCGGCGATATCGTCGAAGTCCTAGAAGAACACGCCGCCCTCTTAGTAGAACAACTAATAAATCAAAACTCTTGTACAGATGCGATTCATGGCGTCTCTCCCCCCAGCACAGACGCGATGAATCGCGTCTCTACCTGGATACGCGATCGCCTACTTCCCGCTTTACAACAAACCCACCAAGAAATCACCTACTTATTACATGGACTCGATGGCCGATACGTCCCAAGCGCCCCAGCCGGCGCACCCACGCGCGGCCGCCCAGAAGTTCTACCAACAGGGAGAAACTTTTATTCTGTCGATATTCGCGCCATTCCCACAGAAACAGCTTGGGATATCGGTAGAAAAGCTGCTGAAACCCTCGTGGAATATTACACTCAAGAGCATGGTGAGTATCCGAAAACACTAGGTTTATCAATGTGGGGAACAGCCACCATGAGGACTGGGGGTGATGATATTGCCGAAGCCTTGGCTTTACTTGGAGTCCAACCTGTATGGGATGGTGCAGCACGGCGAGTAGTGGATTTTGAAATTTTGCCCTTAGCGATTTTGGGGCGTCCCCGTGTAGATGTCACCTTGCGAATTTCGGGATTCTTCCGGGATGCTTTTCCCAACTTAATTGACTTATTCGCTCAAGCAGTCTCAGCAGTAGCAGACTTGGATGAACCGCCAGAACAAAACCCCCTCGCCGATGCAGTGCGCCAAGAAACTGATTTGTGGACAAGCCAAGGATTAACTTTAGAAGCAGCAGTGGTGCGATCGCGCTATCGCATCTTTGGATCTCGTCCAGGTGCTTACGGCGCCGGACTTCAAGGTTTAATCGAATCGCAAAACTGGACAGACGACCAAGATTTAGCGATCGCCTACATCAACTGGAGTTCTTACGCCTATTCTTCGGGAAACGGTGCAGGGGAAGCAGGGGAAGCAGGGGAGGCAACACCCCAATGCCCAATGCCCAACTCCCAATGCCCAATGCCCAATACCGAAGCCTTCAAACAACGCTTGGCGCAAATGCAAATTGTGCTGCATAATCAAGACAACCGTGAACATGACCTACTCGATTCTGATGATTATTACCAATTTCAGGGTGGTTTAACTGCTGCGGTGCGTTCTCTACAGGGAAAAAATCCCCAAACTTATTTTGGTGATAATTCCATACCCGCCCAACCACGAGTTCGCCAACTGAAAGAAGAAATCGCACGAGTGTATCGTTCTCGCGTAGTTAATCCCAAGTGGATTGCCGGAGTCATGCGCCACGGTTACAAAGGTGCTTTTGAAATGGCGGCGACGGTAGATTATCTATTTGCCTACGATGCAACAGCTAAATGTGTCGAAGATTATATGTATCAAGGCATAGTAGAAGCTTATTTGCTCGATCCAGTTGTCTCGGAATTTATTCAGGAAAAGAACCCTTATGCCCTGCGTGATATTGCTGAAAGATTATTAGAAGCACATAAGCGCAATTTGTGGGAGGATGTGAATATCAGAACACTAGAAGCTTTGAGGAACCTAGTACATCAAGCTGAAGCAGTTATCGAAGAAAAATCAATGGTGTAAGAAACAAATATGGAAAATCTTGCGTATTTGCACCTAGCTTTCGCCTACGAAGACAGTACACCCAGTGAATTGGTCTCCCTCAGTTCTTTGTTTAAGGACGCAGCTGCACCAGACTGGAATCGGCTTTCTGGTAAGGCTTGGAAGTATATGTTGCCCCTTGCTCTGTCTTTGTCGATTCTTGGCGCTGTTAGCAGCGTTATGGCATTGGAAAAAGGCGATCAAGGTCCTTCTGTCAGAAATCTCCAACAAAAGTTGAAAACAGCAGGCTTTTACCAAGCTTCTGTTACCAAAGTATATGATGTATCCACAGAAGAATCTGTGCGACGCTTCCAAAAGGCCGCTGGTTTACCAGTAGACGGCATTGTTGGAGCAAGCACCCTGGAAAAATTAGAAAGCTGGCAAGCGAAAAAGCCCAGTACTGACACTACACAAGCTAAAAAGGCCACTGCTGTAAGTACACAAGCGAAAAAGCCCAGCACTACTAGTTCAGCTAGTTCAGCTAGTTCAGCCACCAGTAAGCGCCACAATCCCAACTACCTTGCTAAAGGGGATGAAGGTGAAGATGTCAGGCTTTTGCAAGAACGGTTAAGAGTCGCAGGCTTTTATTACGGGAATGCCACAGGAATATTTGGCCCCATTACCGAAGAATCTGTGAAGCGGTTCCAAGATTCATACAAATTAAGCGTTGATGGAATTGTTGGCCCAGCAACATTAGGTAAATTGCCCGGAGTTGGCATCGGTGATGGAGATGACGCTCCGAAAAAGGTAGTCAATCGAGATAAACTTCGTGTAGGCGATCGCGGTGAGCCAGTTAGAATTGTTCAAGAACAATTGATCCAGGCAGGATATTTAGAGGGAGAGCCAAATGGCTACTATGGCCCCTATACTGCCGATGCTGTAACGAGATTTCAGGCAGCTAATTTCTTAACCGCAAGTGGCGTTGCTGGCCCAACTACCCGTTCTAAGTTATATAGCTCAGTTAATACTACTAGCAAAAGCGAATTTAATACCCTAGAAATCCAAACGCGACTACGGGAGCGGGGTTTTTATAAAGGGAAGCTGAACGGTGTGATGGCAGATGACACCAAAAAAGCAATTAAACAAGCCCAAGAATTCTACGGCATCAGTCTCAAGGATCTTAAGAGCGGACGCTTTTAGCATCCGCTTTTGTGTTCTCACTATCAGTCCCCAACTGGTTACTTGCCTCCAGTAACAGCAAATTAGAACTGCTCAAAATTCCACTTATTTGGTTAATTTGAGTAGTTTCATCTTCTTATCTACCCAAGTGCTAAAGCGGCATCAGTGCCCGTTGGCACTTGGGACATACTGCATGGATAGTCATTTGACAGTCAAGCAGGTGAAAACCTTCTTTTTGAGCCGTTTTTGCCCCAATTTTTAAAATTGAGTCATTTTTAAACTCAATAGTTGAGTTGCACCTGACACAAATTAAGTGATGGTGATGATGGGGATAGGGCTGGTTGATTTCATAATGCTTATGTCCCTCGCCCAGTTCTAATTCCCGTAAAAGTCCCATCCTTGCCATCAACTTCAAAGTCCGATAAATAGTTGACAGACTAATCCCTTCACCATCAGTTTCTAGTCGATGATAAAGGTCTTCCGCACTCAGATGTTGACCTTGCGGAAGTTCTTGAAAAATGTGTAAAATTGTTTCGCGCTGGGGAGTTAAACGCCAGCCTCGTTCGTTCAGTTCTGCCTTGAGTGAAGTAGTTGTGTAAACAGTCATACTAATATTTCTCAACAAAGCTCATTAGTTGAGAATATAACAAATCTTGTGAGCAGTTTGCAACAATCATTGCCTATTGAGAATTTATATTAAATATTTAAGAACAATTCATCAAATATTGCTCAAAATTCAAGTAATAAGCTGTAGTGCATTTAATTTGCATACAGTTAATAGTTAGGATACTTGTAATCATTGCATCCCTTAACCTTGAATTTTGAATGAGTAAATTTTGAATTGCTTAGTTGATCCCCACCTTCAAGATATCTGAGCAAAGGTCTGGGGAAACTCTTGTACAATTAAATGCAAATTATTTGCTACAAGCTTCTAAAAGGCTTTTAACCGCACTCAGCACTCTTCATCTGGGGAGCAAATCAGTCCTTTTCCTCGTTCCCATACTGCGTATGGGAATGCCTTCATTGAGTCTCTGACTCAATATTTAACTGGAGGCAGCAGCCCCGTCAGCACCCATTCCCATGCTCTGCATGGGAACGAGAGACTTTGAAGAGGGTTTTAACCTGGGATAAAATCAGTCCTTTGTCCCTAGTCATTTGCCAAGTGTAGTTTTCTAATGACAAATGACCCTGCGGGTGATGCCTCCGGCACGCCAAGGGCGAACGCCAGTTGCTCATGGGGGAAACCCCCATCGCTTTTAGCGTCTCCCCTTGGGAGAAAACCGCACTGGCTCACTAATGACAAATGGCTAACTTAGAGACTCCAAATAGTCGCGGATAAGGTTGCGTCGCTTGGGTTGACGTAGCTTTTGCAAAGCCTTGGATTCAATTTGCCGAACTCGTTCCCGCGATAAGTCAAGAGCGCGTCCAATTTCTGCTAAAGAATAAGGATGACCATCTGCCAAACCAAAGCGCATCAAAATTACATCGCGCTCGCGGCTAGTCAAATCTGAGAGAAGATGATGCAAGTCTCTTTGTAAAGATTCTCGCATTAACATCTCTTCTGGAGTTACACAGTCAGTTTCGAGTAATTCTCCTAACTCAGTATCTTTATCCTTGCCTACCTTGGTTTCCAAAGAAACGGAGCGAGGCACCCGCAACAAAACTTCTCGTACTTGAGTCGGTGTCATCTCTAACTCAGTTGCTAAATCCTCTAGAGTTGGGGTACGACCTTTTTCTTGAGCAATTTTGCGTTGCGCCTTTTTGATTTTGTTTAACTTTTCGGTAATATGAACAGGTAGGCGAATCGTGCGACTAGAAGTAGCGATCGCTCTTGTAATTCCCTGACGAATCCACCAGTAAGCATAGGTACTGAAGCGATAACCCTTAGTGGGATCAAATTTTTCTACAGCCCGCTCTAAACCCAGTGTGCCTTCTTGGACTAAATCCAACAATTCCAAACCGCGATTTTGATACTTCTTGGCAACAGACACAACTAGGCGAAGATTAGCCTTAATCATGTGTTCTTTTGCTTGGAGTCCTTGGGACTGAACTTGCTCCAACTCTTCTACTGTCAACTTGCCGATTTCAGCCCAGCGACGTTTGCCATCTGCCAAAGTCGGTCTGAGATCCGCTAAAATTATCTCAGCAGTCGCAGCCCATCTTTCTAAAGACGGGCGATGTCCGAGTTCGGAAGTCAAACGTTCTTGAACTTCAATTAACCGAAGATAGGGGGTAATCACTTCATCCCCCTGCTTGGCAGCGTTAGCAAGCACTATCCGCATCCGCAAGTAGCGTTGGACTTTTTGAGCTTCTGAAACTTCTTCATCCCGCCCTAACAAGCGAACTCGACCAATTTCTTGAAGATATAGACGTACTAGGTCTGTACTACGGCGGTTATTGTTAGCAGCAAAGTTAGCATGGTCAACAGAAGGTATTTCCAGCTCCTGTAGGTCATCTACCGATAACTCACTATCATCAACGGTGAGGTCAGAGTCCAAAGCCTGGCGGGACTTTTTGGTATTGTAGGGGGCATCTGCATAAAAAGATGTTGCTGGCATAAAGATCGTCTCAATGGCTCCAGGTAACAATAGATTACGGTCAGCTTAGATTACGGTCAGCTATTCAACTGTTGCTATTGTTCCCGTGATTTACGATGAACTAACACGGTTGAACGTTCCATTACAATTTTTTTTACAAATTAACTGTAATGGTTTCATTCGATACAGTATTACTGAACTTAATCGGCTGCTAAACTTTTGATTAAACCAATAGCTATTCAAATCCGCAGCTAGGTTTTCAATATTTAAACTACTTAGTTAACATTTCAACCCTAACGAGGATTAGTAGTAATTTTTGTAACACAGTACAAACATCCTTCAGTGAATGTCATCTTTATAATTGGCATAGTCACATTTACATGACACAAAAGTAATATCCTGACGATTTACCAATTTTTTCTCAGGATTATTAAGGTATAAGTATAACTAATAGATATCGGGGAAGTGATTAGTATTAAGGGACTGACCCTCACAAGAACAGCCCCTCTCCCAATTTTGGGAGAGGGGAGCAAATTATCTAGTTCCCCGAATCCCAACTTGGGAGAAGGGGTTAGGGGATGAGGGCAAAACGTCTTCTCAAAGCAGACTTTTTTTTAAGTTGACACCAATGGCGAGACGCCCACCCCACAAGTAGTAGTAATTTATTTCTTGGAAATCCCTAACCGCAAAAATTATATCGACGCAAAGAGGGTAGGACACGGAGAAAATTCCGGCGCTTGGAACTTCACTAGACGCGGAGAATGAAAATTTCACTGTGTCACCGCGTTCTCGTGTCAGTATCAACCCGTCAATTTCAACTTCAGAGACTACTAACTAATAGTTGTACTCTGGCTTGATATCTCGCAACATCAGTTCATCAAGTGCTTGTCGGGGTGTGACTTCACCTTGAAGTAACCGATAAACTTGCTCGGTAATTGGGACAGCTATGTTTTGTTGCTTGGCTCGTTGCATCAAAACGCGACAAGTGTTCACTCCTTCAGCAGTTCCTTGTAAATTTGCGAGAGTTTCTGTAAGTGACTTACCACCAGCTAGCTGATAGCCAACTTGATAATTGCGACTTAAGGGACTGTTGCAGGTTGCTAGCAAATCTCCTAAACCAGATAAACCATAAAATGTTTCTGTCTTTGCACCCCAGTCATTGCCGATGCGAACCATTTCTGTAAGTCCACGGGTGACTAAAGCAGCTTTGGCATTAGTTCCCAGTTGTAAACCATCGCACACACCAGCTGCGATCGCAATCACATTTTTCAGTGTTCCCCCCAGTTCCACCCCCAAAGGGTCGGGATTGGTATATACTCGGAAACGATGAGAGGAAAATACTAACTGCACTACTTCCGCCGCCGTGGGAATATTACTGGCTACCACCGTTGCTGCTGGTAATTCCATTTGAATTTCTTTCGATAAATTAGGCCCAGATAAAACAACTACTGGATGGTTAGGGAATAGTGTTTGCCAAATTTGCGACGGCGTGCAGGTGGTTTGGGGGTCTAAGCCTTTGGTCGCTGTGACAAAAATTGTCTCTGGAGAAAGGGGGAAAGAGTGGACTTGGGAAACAACATCTCTCACACCAATCATTGAGATAGCAGAGAGAACTATTTGGACATCTTTTAAAACTGCTTGGAGAGTTTGGGAACCTTGACGTGACCAAACACGCACCTGATGACCATTTGCCGTTGCTAGATTTGCCAGAGATGCACCCCAAGCACCTGCACCCAGAATTGCAACAGATTTTGGATTAGTCATTAATCAAAAGTCTCCCCATCACCCGATCATCCTATCCTCTTAGCTCACCAATCTAAAATCTAAAATCTAAAATTGGCTGCGGGGATAGCGTTCCATTAATTCCCTAACTTGTTCAGCATGATATGAGCTTCTTGTCAAAGGTGAAGAAACAACTTGTAAAAATCCGATTTCTTCGCCGAATGCCTTCCAAGCAGCAAATTGTTCTGGGTTGATAAACTCATTTACTTGCAAGTGTTTTTGACTTGGTTGGAGGTATTGCCCAATTGTCAAAATGTCGCAATCTACATTTCGCAAGTCTTGCATAACTTGGCGGATTTCGGCATCAGTTTCACCGAGTCCAACCATGATCCCGGATTTCGTGTATGTGCTAGGAGAAACTTGGCGAGTTCGCTGCAATAATTCTAATGTGCGATCGTAGTTTCCTTGGGGACGCACCCGGCGATATAGGCGTGGGACAGTTTCCGTATTATGGTTTAATACCTCTGGCGCAGCTTGTAAAATTATCTCTAGAGCATCCCAATTACCGCACAAGTCAGGAATTAGCACCTCAATTGTGGTCTCGGGTGAAACAGAGCGAACCTCATGAATACACGCGACAAACTGAGATGCACCACCATCAAGCAAGTCATCTCGGTTTACAGAAGTGATTACTACATGATTTAGTTTCATCCGGCGAACAGCTGACGCTAGCCGTGGAGGTTCCGTGGGGTCTAGTGGTTTGGGTTTTTTCTCAAAATCTATATCACAGTAGGGACAAGCGCGTGTACAAGCCGGACCCATAATCAAAAACGTGGCAGTCCCAGCCTTGAAGCATTCACCAATATTCGGACAGGATGCTTCCTCACAAACTGTATTGAGGGCTAAATCCCGCAAAATTTCTTTGACGTTACCGATGCGCTCACGCCCAGGTGCTTTCACCCGCAACCAGTCTGGTTTTACAGTCACAATCCGCTTTTACCACTAAAGTTATACAAATTTAATCGTAGCAAGCAAAGCCTTTGATGAAGTGATCATATATAGATGTAATTCTGTCTTTTAGTCCAGGTTGTGATATTCTTATATTTACAATGCCATTTTTATGACGGGATGTAGCGCAGCTTGGTAGCGCACTTCGTTCGGGACGAAGGGGCCGCTGGTTCAAATCCAGTCATCCCGATTGTTTTGTAAAGCAACAAATTATTTGTCCACTACTCTTCCATGGACTTAAATATAGCTGTGGCACTGGGTTTGGCGGCACAATGTTCCTGTTGTGATTGTCGAAGGTGCCAAGAAAGGTGGGGCATTACTGACTGGGGGTTATGCAGCGATGGCGTACCCGCCCGCCGTAGGCATCGCAATTCCGGGAGTAAACGCTGGATAGCGCACCCCTAGGATGAATAGGAGGGCTATCCCAAAGTCCTTTGGATCTTAAGATTGGAGGGCTGGGATCGCATCTGTTATATACAGCAGAATTCAGAATTGGTGAATCCAGAAGTAAAACAGGGTTTATACCTGGCTTTGGGACTTAAGTAAGTAGGTGAGAATAAATCAAAGTAGATTAAGTAATGTAAAAAATCTTGAGATGATTTCCTAGTGTTCGCGTAGC
>NZ_JBTYKD010000264.1:0-14277 GCF_054880495.1 Nostoc sp. | reverse complement strand
AGATATGGGAGAGGGACTTTGAAATTCTGGCTCCCCTTCTCCCAGATTTGGGAGAAGGGGTTGGGGGATGAGGGCAAATCCTTTTGATCACAGAATAACTACAGATTTTAAGATAGACGTGGTTTAGCACACCAAAAAGATTAAATCAGAACACCGTAAACGGTGTCACGAGCTTTCAACCCAAGCACCTGAAGTACGAAATACGCAACTGCGTTGCTTTTTCTCAGGGGTTTTCAGCATTTTGCTTATAAAAATTATTTATTTTTCAAAATGGATAGTAGCCTAATTTCTCAAGCCATTCAAAGATTGAGCCAGATGTCTCGGCTCAATGTTCAGACCAGTTGGCGATATTGTTCCTCAGATACTCCCAACGCTAGTATCAGTCTGAATAGAAATTTTTTGAGATGGCCGATCGCAGAACTCAATGCCAAAGAACACATTACTATACCCGCAGGCGGTCAGGTGTTGTGGCTTGCTCAACAATTTGTCATTCCTGAAGATTTTCATGGCTATCCTTTGACGGATTTAGCATTACGACTGGTGCTGACTTGGTGGGCAAAAGATGTCAAAATTTTTGTGAATGACTCTTTAGTGCAGGAAGGAGATTTGTTTGATCCCTCAACCAGGGTTTTGCTTAGTCCATCTGTAAAACCAGGGGAGGAGATTTTCGTTGTATTGCGGATGGTTAGTCCAGATAATGATGCAGGGGCGTTGGTGCGATCGCAGCTTGTGTATGAGTCTACCAGTGATCAGCAGCTTGAACCTAGTTTTGTCGCTGATGAGTTAGCCATATTGCAGCGCTATGTCGAAACCGAAGCACCAGAAAAATTGGACATCATAACAGCAGCTATTGCTGAGATTGATTGGACAGCACTGCCAGATAGTCAAGCCTTCTGGCTTTCCCTGGCAAACCTACGCCAAAACCTCACTGCTTCAATTCATGAATTGCCACAACAACGCCGCATATGTTTACTAGGTCATTCTCACCTCGATTTGGCTTGGTTGTGGCCGATAAGTGAAACTTGGGAAGTTGCAGTGCGGACTTTTGAATCGGTTCTTTTGTTACAACAAGAGTTTCCCAACCTGATTTACTGCCACTCCAGCCCAGCTTTGTACGCCTGGATTGAACAACATCGCCCTGACTTGTTTGCTGCTATTCAAGAACAGGTTGCTCTTGGGCGATGGGAAATTGCAGCCGGGATGTGGGTTGAGCCTGATCTTAACCTGATTAATGGCGAATCGATTGTGCGACAGATTCTTTACGGTCAGCGTTATGTGCAGGAAAAGTTTGGGCAGTTAAGTACAGTTGTCTGGTTGCCAGATAGTTTTGGCTTTTGTGCGACTCTGCCCCAAATTCTCAAACTTGGAGGGATTGAATACTTTGTCACCCAAAAACTGAGTTGGAATGATACCACAAAGTTTCCTCACGGAGTATTCTTTTGGCGATCGCCTGATGGCACTCAGATACTCAGCCTCATGTCTGCCCCGATTGGGGAAAGTATCGACCCGATCAAAATGACTAACTACGCCCTTGACTGGGAAAAGCAGACTGGGTTAAAAGATGCCCTCTGGCTTTTTGGATGTGGCGATCACGGTGGCGGTCCCACCCATGATATGTTAGAGGTAGCTTCCCGATGGCAAAAGTCTCCTTTCTTCCCACGTCTGGAATTTACCACAGCCAGTGCATATTTGCAACAAATTAGCACTCAGCAGTTTCCTGTCTGGGATGATGAACTGTATTTTGAGTTCCATCGTGGTTGCTACACCACTCATGCTCTGCAAAAGCGTTGGAATCGGCATTGTGAAGGGTTGTTATACCAGGCAGAACTGTTTGCTTCTTTGGCAACTTTGAGTGGTGGGGTAGCTTATCCCAAAGCTGAATTGTCAGACGCTTGGAAGAAGGTGTTGTTTAACCAATTCCACGACATTCTACCAGGAGCGTCAATCCCCGAAGTTTATGTAGATGCAAACCAAGCTTGGCAGGAAGTAGATCGAGTTTGTTCCGAGATATTAGATAATTCACTTAGAGCGATCGCATCCCAAATTGCCTTTCCCCCACCGCCACAGCCCGACGCCTTGCCAATTATCGTTTTTAACCCTCTGAATTGGCAGCGAACAGAAGTCGTTACTGTCCCCTTACCAACTCCTCCTTTAGAAAGTAGTGGTAAGAAAAGTCCGTACTGGGAAATTTATGACTTGGAAGGACACCAGCTAACATCTCAACTATCCGAGGAAGCGGTACTTCTATTTCTAGCGATTGATATTCCATCAGTCGGCTATCGGCTCTTTTGGCTATGTGCTCAACAGGATGCACCTGAAACAGAAAAATCTCAAGATAATATTAGTAGATCATTACTTGAGCCTAACTCAGATAATGAAAACATTTTTACTAGAAAAGATTTTGTTTTAGAAAATGAATTTTTGCGGGTAATTGTTGATTCTAAAAGTGGCGATTGTTGCAGTATCTTCGACAAAATTAATCATCGGGAAATTGTCAATCAAGAAGGGTGTAATCAGTTGCAAGGATTCGAGGATAGCGGTCATGTATACTGGGATGCTTGGAATATTGACCCTAACTATGCTAAACACCCTTTATCCCCAACCCATCTGAAATCTATCCATTTGGTAGAACAAGGACCAGTGCAACACCGTCTGCGGGTAGTACGACAGTTGGGGAAATCTGAGTTTTGCCAAGATTACATACTCTCAGTTGGATCGCCGATTCTCAAAATTGCTACTACCGTGGACTGGCAAGAGCGCCACGCACTAGTAAAAGCGGCTTTCCCGCTAACTCTAGAAGCGGATTACGTCACTTATGAGATTCCCTGCGGTGCTATTGAGCGTCCAACCCGACCTACAGAACCTAGAGAGCAGGCAAAATGGGAAGTTCCTGCTATGCGATGGGCTGATCTGACTCAGCAAATGGGGGATGGGGTTTCGGAACTTCCTAGCAATTCCCAATCTCCGATACCCGATGCTCTATACGGTGTGAGTTTGCTGAATGATTGCAAATACGGTTACGATAGTGAATCGAATCAATTGCGCATAACTCTACTACGTAGTCCAAACTGGCCTGATCCTAAAGCTGATCTAGGATATCATCAATTTACTTACGCCGTCTATCCTCACCCAGGCAGTTGGCAGGCAGCCCACACGGTACGACGCGGCTACGAACTAAATCTACCACTCCAAGTGATGATGTACCGGGGTTTAGAGGCTAATCGAATAGAGGCTTTACCGCCAGTTGGTCGATTCTTAGATTTATCAGCCCAGAATCTAGTCTTAATGGCGTTCAAGCAGTCTGAGGATGATCCTCAGCAGTGGATTTTACGGTGTTATGAATGCCACGGAGAGGTAGCCGAGTTGTCGTTGCAGAGTGACTTAAGGTTAGTAGTCTCCCATCCTGCCGATATATTAGAGCGACTCACTCAGCCCTCTGAGCAATTGATCGAGGAAAAGATATTTAGCGTTTCCCCTTGGAAGATCCTCACTTTATACATCAATGGAGCCGACTTTAAATAATAATAATAGTCATGAATTGAGGCTTTATTGATGAAACAAATGACTTGGATGGCTCCCTCAACCGTGATCGGTCGGCTTTAGACTGGAGTCAATGATCAACTCCAGCCCTAATGGGGATTTTAGGTAGTATTAAGAAAAGCCTACTTTTTCAGCAGGTTGATGCTTGGCACTGGGAGCATTTTTTTCTTTAGCAGCCACATACCGCCCAGAATAACCACACTCAAACCACCCACATTGGAAGGTTCAGGCACACGCTGAACATCAAATTTGTTCAACAATCTGTCATTAGCTAGATCAATATTCGGATCGTCACTGCTTACCTTCAACAAGGGGTTTAATCAATTGTCTGGTTAATTGAGATGGTAAGTGGATTTACGGCGTGCTATAGTAGTTACTTACCTTTACACTTCTTTACAATCAGCCCAGGGGGAAAAATTTTAAGTCTTGTTTATTTGTAACGACATAAAATGAAATCTTGAAATGCCTCCCTAGAGGATTGCAGCTTTTATCGCAATAGGCTTTATTAAAAAGTTACTTAAATAATCTTCACGAGTCTAAACCAGATAGGTAGGCTCTGTTTTTCGCCGCTAATACAGTCCTATTCATTTTCACCACAAAAAAATCTGTCTTTCAAGAGGAAATTTATTATGTTATCAGGTTTTTCGCGTGTTTTCAACGATAGTTCCAAAAACGTTAGACGCAAAGTTATCAATATTTATGCATTCCTGATTAGCGTGAATATTTTGGTTTGGGTAGTTGCACTCATTACATTCCACAGCTACCCCCTTCTGCTTGGCACTGCCGTATTAGCTTATACCTTTGGTCTACGTCATGCTGTGGATGCCGATCATATTGCGGCGATTGACAATGTTACCCGCAAATTGATGCAGGATAACAAACGACCTGTTAGTGTTGGGTTCTTTTTCTCACTGGGTCATTCCACCATTGTAGTTTTAGCCTCTGTTGCGATCGCTTTGACCGCCTCGACCATCCAAAAGGACTTTCCTAATTTTCAAAAGGTTGGTGGGTTAATTGGTACTAGTGTTTCTGCACTTTTCCTACTGGCAATTGCAGCGATTAATATGGTGGTTCTCTGGGATGTCTATAAAACTTTCCAAAGCGTAAAGCGGGGAGGAACCTACGATGATCAGTCCTTAGATGAATTTTTGAACCAACGTGGGCTATTGGGTCGCTTCTTCCGTCCCTTGTTTCGGCTGATAGATAGTAGCTGGAAAATGTACCCTTTGGGGTTTCTTTTCGGTTTAGGCTTCGACACCGCGACTGAGGTAGGACTGCTTGGGATCTCTGCAAGTCAGGCGGCTAAAGGTCTGCCGATTTGGTCGATCTTATTGTTCCCAGCTTTGTTCACAGCAGGTATGTCCCTAGTTGACACTACTGACGGCATTTTAATGCTTGGTGCTTATGGCTGGGCTTACGTAAAACCAATTCGCAAGCTCTACTACAACATGACCATCACCTTTATTTCTGTACTGGTCGCTGTAATCATCGGAGGGATTGAAGCTCTGAGTATCATTGGTGATCAGTTAGAACTGAAAGGTTCCTTTTGGGATTTTATTAGTAACCTAAGTGATAATTTCGGCACAATTGGCTACTTGATTATTGGCATCTTTGTATTAAGTTGGTTACTCTCGACTTTCATCTACAAAGTCAAGAAGTATGATGAGTTGGAGGTTACTACCACTACAACCTCTAAGCAGACGAGGGATAAGTGAATGGGCAGAAATCTGGAATTTTAAAAATCAAAGTAGATGTAGGGTAAACTGCCTTCAGGAGCTAATAACCAAACAGCGTAGAAACATAGGGGGACGAAGACAAGCTTAAGCGGCCAGTTAAGCTCTAACTTCAGCATTCGGTTGAAAGCATAGATTACAGCCATAAGGACAGCTAAAGCTAGAAGTACCCAAGTGAGTTGGTATTGGCTGAGATTTAAGGCTTCTACATAGACCTTTTCAGCAAACTGGGTGTCAGCAGGATAACCCCAAAGATGCCGAATTACCAAAGAAGAGTCTTGGAGATTAGGTAGGCGGAACCAAATCCAAGAGGTAAAAACCATCAGTTGCGTCAATAACCAAGCGACAAAGATACCCAGAGGATTTTGCCAGAATTGTGCTAGATTTTCAAAGCGATCGCTCATCGCAACTGTAAGTCGATGAACTACCAAGGCTAACCCGTGGAATATGCCCCAAACTACATAACCTAAAGCAGCACCGTGCCAAATACCGGCGATTAACATGATAAAAAATAAATTCCAGCAGGTACGGACTAAACCCTGACGGGAACCACCCAAAGGAAAGTAGACATAGTTACGTAGCCAATCTCCGAGAGTTATGTGCCAGCGCCGCCAAAATTGGGCAATATTGGTGCTGAAATAGGGAAAATCGAAATTCTCAGGTAGAACCAAGCCGAAAAGCAAAGCACTACCACGGGCGATGTCTACGTAACCGTTGAAATCTAGATATAACTGTAAGCCGTAGGCGAATGTAGCTAACCACAAATCGGTACTACCCGCCCGTTGCAGATTACCAAAACATAAATCGACAAAAATTCCCAGGTGATCTGCAAAAATACCTTTTTTGACTGCGCCCCTAGCAA
The DNA here is from genome assembly GCF_054880495.1 of Nostoc sp. Taxonomy (NCBI): domain Bacteria; kingdom Bacillati; phylum Cyanobacteriota; class Cyanophyceae; order Nostocales; family Nostocaceae; genus Nostoc; species Nostoc sp. The sequence continues at coordinate 8,142 of NZ_JBTYKD010000264.1, read as the reverse complement.
TCAACCACAGCGCCTCAGCTACTCTATCGCTACTGGGGAAGTCTAGTGTATTGAATTGATTTGCTAAGTTGTGGTAGCGCGTAATCGGGCCGGAAATCATTTTTGCAAAAAATAATTTGTATGTCGCAAATTTGAGAAACTTCTCAGTAGCAGGGGCACCACGATAGACATCTATTAAGTAGGCAATGCATTCAAAGGTGAAAAATGAAATTCCTAAAGGTGCAATCAATTTAAAAGGGCTATCTGGTGAGTTTGTTTCCAGATGAAAAACAAACTTGAATAAAGGGGTAAAATACTTAAAACATAATAACAATAAAACATTTAGAGTTATACCCAGCCACAAAAGTTTTAGACGACGACGATTCCAGTCACCTTGGGCAAATTGCCATTCTTCGTTAGAAATTTGCCAGTCAAGAGAATGTTTTCCCGGTGATGTGTTTTTCCCAATCTCCAGCCCCACACGGAAATTAATAAACGTCAATGCTAATAGTAATGGTATGTACTGGATCTGCAAAGATGCGTAGAAAATCAAACTGGCAATTAGCAGAGTCCATAATCGCAATTTCTGTTGTGCTAAAGACCAGTAAATTCCTAACACACTCAACAAGAACAGCCCATAGAAAATTGATATAAAGTTCATATTTTAGTCATTAGTCATTTGTTATTGGGCACTTGTACTGACTTGTACTGAGCGGCGTGGAAGTAGCGTTCGCGTAGCGTCTCGTAGAGAAGTATTGGGCATTGGTTATTCTGCTCCCTTGTCCCCCTTGTCTCCCTTGTCTTCCCTCATCTCCCACTCCCCACTCCCTACTTCACCGGCCAAGGAATCATCGGATCATTAGCCAGCTTTTTCGAGACTTCGTATGCTCCAAAGCGGTTGAGATGACTGGGGTCAGAAAAGTAGTCATTTGCTTTTATCCACTGTTGGCTCAAATCACGATAAATAAAGTTGGGATTAGTAGCCAAATGCAACATATATTGCTGAAATTCTTGCTCATATTGTCTCCGCACTGGATCTAAATAATCTCCTGTCAGAGGCATATTCACAAACACTAAGGAAATTTTCTGAGACTGGGCAAACTGAAGCACTTCTTGACAGGCAGCATCTTGCTCTCCTTCTATTTGGAAAGATTTATAGTCGTTGTCGTAATTTCCGGGAACTCTAGAATGTATTTGATAGTATCTAGCGGGATTGAAGCGAATAGATAAAGGTAGAAAGCCATCAAAGTCAACTGCTTGCTGGGAAATACTCTCATCTGAAGTACCGTCTGTTAGCTGTTTTTCTGATGCAACTGTCTGATTATGACCAAGGATGAGCAGTGGTTTTTGCAGTAAACTTTTAATTTGGTCGCGGTTTTGATAGCTAGCAGAAAGAGATGCTAGAGCCTGATTTAATGAGTGATTGATAGCTTCATAGGTACTAATCTCTGGTTTTTCTTCCTTTGCCTTTTGTTCTCCCGAATTTACGGTATTTTCGGGTAAATCATTGCTATTTGCAGTAGTTATTGGTGTTTTTTGAAATGCTTCTTTATAACCAACTGATGCAGTGATCGATTTAAAGGTAATATCCTCGCGTCCACCGTTGAAAGCACGCGCACCATCTGCCCAGATAATTATTTTAGGTAGTTCTGATGGTTCGAGTACGTGGCGAATCAGAAAGTCTACAACTTGTGCGGTTGCACCGTTGATCCCAAAGTTAAACACGTCAAGATTTGGATAGCCCTGAGTCACTAAAGCTTTAGAAAGTGCTGCTGGATCTACTCCTCTGAGCGCGCGGGAGGAGCCAATAATCAACACATCTGGCGGACTACCAGTTCTCGCTAAACGCTGTTTATACAGTGCTAGTTGCTCGTCTAACTGCCTGACATTGAAACTTGGTATTTGCGATCGCGCTGCTAAAAGAATAGCGGTAGAGGTTGCTTTTTCTTTCAGTGGTGCGGCTGCCAAATTCTTGATCGGGGTATTATCACTTTGGGTAAATTCCGAAGCATTAAATACAGAACTCTGATTTGGAGGAGATTTTGGCTTGGAAGTGCTGGTAACAAATGTCGTTTGATCACTCGGATTTTTTCCAGATGTCAAAGATGCCTTTTGCCCAGAGGATGATGGGGGTAAGATATTCGTGGGCGTAGTGCGGGCAATGATTTGACCTAATGCCCAATCAGTTTGGAGGGTGAGCAATAATCCCAGCGTTCCCCAAACCAGAACCACTTTAAGTCCTTGAGTATCAGGGTTTGCCTCAGATGACTGGTAGCTTTCGGTAAATAGTTGGCTTGCCAACAGGAATTTTTTCGCTGTTGCACTCGCTGTTGCTATCCAACCTCGCGCTACTTCTGTCACAAAAGTTTGAACTTCTTCTGTCGTTAAGTCGGGGCGCAAAATTGGTTCGTTAGTTTCAGAGGTTACTAGATCGTTAACGTATTTAGAAGTGGCAGCAAATTCTGGGGTGGCTTCTGGGACTAAACGTTGGCGATGCTCAAGATCAAGGCCATAGTGCCAAAAAGGTTCTTTATTCCCAGCACGGCGACCGTAGACACGTACCCCCATAATACCGGGAATTTTTAACTGGCGGATAAACTGCGTAATTTTACTGGCGACTTGTTCACGCCCTGGACAAACAGGCGCATCACACATGATATGCAATAAATCATTTTTGTTCAGCAGAAGTACGCGAATTCCCCCTGTCAATAGCCGCCAATCCAAATCTGGATTGAGTAAACGCTCCAATAAAAATATCAGCGCTGGTTCGTCGCCAGTATTCGCCAAATCTAGCGGTGATATGGCAAAGGCGGGATGCTTTGTCGCGGGTAAAGCCAGCCAATCAATCCAAGTTGGTTGGTTGTCGCCTGCTTTTTGTCCGTATAGGGTGGCGGCGAGAATGCCTTGAGGTGCGATCGCTTCTAGCTGGGGTAAAATTGCCTCTAAGCACACTACTTTGTCTGGGATTGGGGCTATTCCCAAGGGATCAAAAGCTGGAGTACAAAAGATATGTAGGGTTGATTCCTTTAGATCAGCTTGGACAGCAACTTTTAACTCTGATAATACCTCAGTTAATAATCGCGCGATCGCTTGGACATCCCCCCAGCGCGCCCACTCCTTAAGCATTACCTCTGGTGGCGTCAAATCCACCCGCAGCAGCCAATCAGGGGCAGTTTCGCCGCTTACCTGGGAAACAATTACTGCATCTTTGTAGCCGGAAAGCTTCAGATAACGCAACTTCTGCGCGACTGGTTCAGCAAGCAACGATGCATCAGGGCTATAGATCGACTGGCAAAATATCCACAGGCGATTTTCTTCTGGCTGAGAGTTCTTTGGCTTATATAGCTTAATCTTTACCTGTACCGATACACCTAACACACTCAGGGTTTCGCTAAGATACCGAGCGATCGCTTCTGGGTTCCCCTGGCGTGCCAAACTTTCGTTAGAAACAATTAGCGCCCCACCCGATTGTTTTGATTTTCCCGAGTCTGCTAGCAAGGCTTGCTCCACCTGCTCCAGATGCTTATCTATTTGATTCAAGTGAACCCGATGACACCATTTAGGGCGCTGTTCCCCTTTTCTTCGGCCATAGACAAATACTTGATATATTGAGGGTTCTTCCTTGCTTGTGAGGATATCTACATCTGTTTGCTGTAGTGCTTGCAGCAAGTCAGACAAAGTACGCCAACGCTGCGGACATTCTGTACCTTCACAAAGAATATGAAGGTCATTTCCCCGCAACCGGACTTTCACTCCGAAGGTGTTGATCCCTGTTGCTTGACTTACCCATTGCAGTAAGGATTGCTGGCGATCTGGTAATACTGTTTTCATCGGAAGTTAATTTTACAGGAAGCGATTGTTGGGGGATAGTGCCTGCACTTGTAAACTAGAACCATAGGTCTATCACACTCTGACGGTTTTTTTTTAACAATTTTGTTACCTTCATAGCTCACAAAATCGGACAATATAGTCTTGTACAGGTTGCAAGTCGGACTAATGTTGAGTTTTGCGTTTATTTTACTAATAGGGAGTCAAAAATCAGAAGTTAGGAGTTAGGAGTTAGAAGTTAGAAGTTAAGAGCCAGAATAATTGTATATGACTACGCTGATGACTTTTCGTTTAAAGCCGGACTTGCGTTCTACTCCCTTAACGTCCCTGATGGGCTAAACAAACAACAAGCTTATCCCATTTAAACTCGATTTCTTTATCCTTGGAGTCATCCTAACCCCTAATTCCTAACTCCTGTACAGACGCGATTAATCGCGTCTCTCCTGTACAGACGCGATTAATCGCGTCTCTACTCAATAATTCCCATAACCAAAAATTAGCAATGCCTCCTACCAAACAACAGCCCTCACCTAATCCCGCATTCCATCTGGATTTATTTACCATTCCCCAGTCCTTGCTTTTACAAATAGGTACAGCGTCTATATTACTGCTGCTTCTTACCGGAAAAACGACAGTAAGAGCGCTAGAAGCCATAGGGGAAGCCAGTGAAGAATTATTGCGAGGCGATCGCCTACCTAACCTTGACTTCCCAGATGAACACGAAACTAATCCAGATGAGAATATATACACCAAATAATTATTTGCTCAGGAACAACCCGGTGAGCATTAAGTGCAAAGCGTAGAACCGTAAACAGTAATTAGCTTTACAAGAATAGAGAATATGGGTTCCCTTTTATACTCTTCGTCTCAAACTGCGGATATATACCCGGTGTCGGAATTATTTTTGCGTCATCGTCTCCAGGTAGTGGAAGAATTGTGGGAGTCAGTTCTCCGGCAAGAATGCGGTCAAAATATGGTAGACTTGTTGGGGCAGTTGCGCGATTTATGTTCACCAGAAGGACAAGCGACAAATGACCAAGCATCCTCAGCCGTAAAATTGATTGAGCAATTAAATATCAATGAAGCAATTCGCGCGGCTCGGGCTTTCGCTCTGTATTTTCAGTTGATTAATATCATTGAGCAGGAATACGAACAACGGCAGCAATTGAGTCGCTATGAGGCAGAAATAGAGTCAACACCGCAAACACCATCAAATGTCAACTATTCCTCTAATCAAAGAGAAGATGACGCGCCTGTTAGCAAGGGAATAGCAGCAGATTTCCTGAGAAAGAGTTATCTAGAAAAAGAATTAGTCAAACCAAAAGGTACTTTCGCTGCGTTATTTCCCTATTTATTCAAACTGAATGTACCACCTCAGCAAATTCAACGTCTAATTGCTCATCTGGATGTGCGCTTAGTTTTCACAGCGCACCCGACGGAAATTGTGCGTCATACCATCCGAGATAAGCAGCGACAGGTAGTACAACTTTTGCAAAAACTGGATGCCCTGGAAAACCACTCTGGTAGCACACCAGGAGCATATCCTTGGGAAGCCGCAGATGTCCGCGAACAATTGCTCGAAGAAATTCGCCTGTGGTGGCGTACAGACGAACTTCACCAGTTCAAACCCACGGTACTAGATGAAGTAGATTATGCCCTGCACTACTTCCAAGAAGTTTTATTTGATGGCATTCCTCAACTTTATAAACGTTTCAAACACACCCTATCCAATACCTTTCCTTGGCTAGAACCACCGAGTAAAAACTTTTGCTCTTTCGGCTCTTGGGTAGGCTCAGACAGGGATGGGAATCCATCAGTTACACCGGAAATTACCTGGCAGACAGCTTGCTATCAGCGCAAAATGGTGCTAGGGAGATATATTCAGTCAGTAAAAAATCTGATTGAATTGTTAAGTGTGTCGATGCATTGGAGTGATGTTTTACCAGATTTGCTGGAATCTCTAGAATTAGATCAGTCGCAGTTAAGCGAAGTCTATGACGCATTGGCGCTGCGTTATCGACAAGAACCCTATCGGCTGAAACTGGCTTATGTGTTGAAACGGCTGGAAAATACCCGCGATCGCAATCTAGCTTTGTATAATCGGGAAACGCCAACAAATCAAGACAGGCCTCTGTATCTTTCGGGAGCTGATTTTTTAGCAGAACTGCGGATGATTGAGCGCAACTTGACAGAAACAGGTTTAAGCTGTCGAGAATTAGAAAATCTCATCTGTCAGGTAGAAATTTTTGGTTTTAATTTGACACAGCTAGATATTCGCCAAGAATCATCCCGCCATGCTGATGCGCTCAATGAAATTCTGGAATACCTGCAAATATTATCTCAACCTTACAATGAACTCTCTGAGGAGCAAAGAGTTGCTTGGCTCACCGGAGAACTGCAAACCCGCCGGCCATTAATTCCAGCAGAATTGCCATTTTCCGAAAAAACCAACGATGTAATTGAGACTTTTCGCGTCGTGCGATCGCTCCAACAAGAATTTGGTCTCAACATCTGCCAAACTTACATTATCAGCATGTGCCGCGACGTCAGCGACGTGCTGGAAGTACTGCTGTTAGCCAAAGAAGCCAGACTTTTTGATCCCGCCATTGCTGTCGGAACTATTCAAGTTGTCCCCCTATTTGAAACAGTAGAAGATTTACAACGCTCCAGAAGCGTCATGCAGAAATTATTTGAACTCCCGTTATACCGCGCTTTGTTAGCTGGCGGCTACGAACAGACAAAAGCACAGGATACCGATGAAAATTCATCCTCCCTTGTTCCCCCTGCTTCCGCCTCTCCCCTCCCGCCGAACTTGCAAGAAGTCATGCTGGGGTATTCTGACAGCAACAAAGACTCTGGTTTTTTAAGTAGCAACTGGGAAATTCATAAAGCCCAAAAATCACTGCAACAAATAGCAGAAAACTATGATCTAAACTTGCGGATTTTCCACGGACGCGGCGGTTCTGTGGGACGCGGTGGCGGTCCAGCTTACGAAGCGATTTTAGCCCAACCGGGTCATAGTATCAATGGGCGAATCAAAATTACCGAACAAGGAGAAGTTTTAGCTTCCAAATACTCCTTGTTGGACTTGGCATTATACCACATGGAAACCATCACTACTGCGGTGATTCAAGCTAGCTTGCTGCGAACAGGGTTTGATGATATTGAACCCTGGAATGAGATTATGGAAGAATTAGCAGCGCGATCGCGTCAACATTATCGTGCTTTAATCTACGAACAGCCTGATTTTGTTGACTTCTTCCATGAAGTAACTCCAATTGAAGAAATCAGCCAGTTGCAAATTAGTTCCCGTCCCGCACGGCGTCCATCTGGTAAGAAAGATTTAAGTAGTCTGCGAGCTATTCCGTGGGTATTTAGCTGGACACAAACTCGCTTTTTGCTGCCTTCCTGGTATGGGGTTGGCACAGCTCTCCAAGAATTTTTGAACGAAGAACCAGAGGAACACTTGAAATTGCTGCGCTACTTTTACGTTAAGTGGCCTTTTTTCAAGATGGTGATTTCTAAAGCCGAGATGACTTTGGCAAAAGTAGATATGCAAATGGCACATCACTATGTCCAAGAATTGTCAAAACCAGAAGATCAACTTCGTTTTGCCAAGGTTTTTGACCAAATTGCCAGCGAATTCTATCTTACAAGGGATTTGGTGTTAAAAATCACCGATCACAATCAACTGTTAGATGGTGATCCTGTATTGCAACGATCTGTACAGTTACGCAATGGCACAATTGTACCTTTGGGATTTATCCAAGTTTCACTACTCAAGCGCCTACGGCAGTCCCAAAATACTACTGCTACTTCTGGAGTTATCCACTCTCGTTACAGCAAAGGCGAGTTACTGCGAGGGGCATTGTTAACTATTAATGGTATTGCAGCTGGGATGAGAAATACGGGTTGATTGGGAATTGGGCATGGGAATAAGGGAAAAATGACTAATGACTAATGACAAAAAATAGAATTTTAGTTTGCACTTTTTTGGCGCTGTCATCAGGTTTTTTTGGTGCTTACACCAGTGGGCAAATCACTATAATGCTGCATAGCCAAAAGTGCCAAAATCAACCTTGGGGTTTAAAAGAGATGTGCAACGCTTGGATGACACCAGGCGCAATGTGGCAAGGTAGCACAACAGGACTATGGACAGGCACTATCTTAGGGGCGTTTGTTGGTGGTTTGGTGACGCGACAAGCTCGTGATTAGCCTTGTCTGAATGGAATTCGCGGTTACACCAAAATAACTGCGGCGGGGTAGCCCCTAAATTCTATTTATGGGGGCTAGCCGCAGGCGAATTTATTCGCCGTCCAAATTCTTCTATTAATT
>NZ_JBTYKD010000263.1:0-14499 GCF_054880495.1 Nostoc sp. | reverse complement strand
GAAACCCGCGCAACGCAGTGGCTCCCCAACCTACAATTTTTTTGCAACATTACTACCGAGATTTTTTCAGAAATCAAATATGATTCCTATATAAGGTGATCTAAAACACGTATAAATATTAGATTAACGCAAACCTAAAATTTCCGAAATCGCCTTGACAATATCTAGATAGAAGTTGCCTTTCACCGCCCCAAACAATTCAAATTTAGAGTCAGGGGCACCAAAAAACGGTCTGAGAAACCATCCTAACTGCATACCAACAAAGGCATAAAGCAATAACCAGAATCTTAAAATAGTTGTGCGGTTTTTTTTGCCAACTTCATCTTGTTGAGAAAGTAATTGCATTCCTTCATACAGCAATTTAACGCCAAAGATGCCTGTAATGCCAAAGATTAACATCCAGATATTATTCAAGTTTAATCTGAGTAATCACCGCCAGAACCATACTTCCAGGCATCAATCAAACGATGCCAATAATATTGTTGTTCATTTGGTTGATTCTTAATCCATGTTTCTAACATTGGACTTAGCGAAAACAAGGCACTATATACACCTAAATTGCCGTAATGCACCAGCCAATCTAATAAACTTCCTAAACCTACTTGTGGAATTATCTTGGCAACTAATCCCGGATGCAATAAACCAGTTTTTAACAGTGTTTGCGTTAGTCCCGATAACTGCACTATATCCTGTAAAAATGGTTTTAGCACTGGTGTACCCAACTGTTGCATTTCCTGAAATACCGCCGAAAGTAGTTGATTAATTTGATCGGGCGCAATTTTCTGATTTACACCAACACTCATCGCCCTTTGAAACAACCAGGTGACAGTCAAACTTGGCTGATAGGGTTGCAGCAGTGCAATCGCTTTTGCTGATAATTGTTCTGTTTCCAGCGCTTCGTAAATGCCATAAGTTAAACGCTTCAAGTGACGCACCATTGCCCCAAAACCACCAAAACTCAAAGGAGATTGACTACCACTGCTATCTCCGGCTGTTAGAATGCGACTCCAAGGGGTTTTTAGGGGACTTTGGCGATAGGTGGGAAAGAAACCAAATAGCGATCGCTGAAATTTCAGCTTGTTCAATTCCACTCCCTGATATTCTGGTAATAGACGCAGATATTCTTCAAACAGAGCTTCTAAACTCAAACGTTGGGGATGTGCATCCATGTAGGTAAACAAGTAAGTAGTTCTGCCATCCCTAGCTGGAAACGCTTCCCAAAAGTACTGACATTGATTCTGCAAAGGTGTGAATGATAATATTAAGTCGCCTGAGTTATTTTCGGGAAAACCTTGGGCGCAACTTCCGACAACTAAGCACAAAGCGTCTGGTTTTTTACCTTGGCGTGCTTGTTGCGTGATGGGTGAAAAATGTCCCATCGCGTCGATTAACAACCGAGTTTTGAATTGGTTATTTACCATCACCCCATCTGGATGAACTACCGCTTCAGTAAAAGGTGTGTTTTCTAACAACTTTCCCCCAGTGGCGAGAAATCGGGTTTTCAAGGTAGCCAGTAGATAAACTGGATCTACGCCGATATTCAAAACATCCTCTACCCAAACTTCTGTACCGCCATCAAAACTAACTCGCGCTGGGTTATATTGAGTGGCGATCGCACTTGCTAATTCCTCCTCTGTTAGCAACTTCAATTCCACAAATACATCTAATTCTTTGCGAGAAATATTCCACTCTTGTTCCCTACCCCGCAAAATTCCCCGTTCCAGCAACGCCACCCGCAGCCCCTTCACCGCCAAGGCGCAACCAATTAAAATGCCCAAAGTGCCACCGCAGATAATTACATCGAAGTCTGCGATGCCTAAAGGCTGTTGACTTTCTTTAACTAACGTTGGGATAGGTGCGGTATTTTCTCTCAAGGATGTGAGGATGCGATCGCTTTGGCGCAATCCTGCTAAAACATCGCCGGGTAATTGGGAAAGAATTTCTTCAGTTAAAGACATTTGGAAACAACTCAACTCTACATTCCCAAACTACCTGATAATCAAGAAAGTAGATATAGCAATCCTAAGTCATTCGTGAAAAGTTAGATCCCCGACTTCTCAAAGAAGTCGGGGATCTGGACACCGAGAATTTTCACAAATCAGATAGGATTGCTATATGATCATAGGCAATTACGAATTAAGTTAGCTAGTATTTGAGCGTCAGAGCGATAGATTATCCTAAACCGAATAATTTAGAAATCGCAGGGAATAGTTTATTAGTCGCTTCAACCAGGGAAGCGATCGCAGGTAAACCAGAAAATAGCCCTTTTAACATGGTGATTGCATTTTTTGCAGTCTTTTGCTTGGTGGATTCTTGAGGATTTTTAGCTGCTTCTGCTAAAGCTTCTACCCTCCCGTCTTACAGCAGTTTTCATGTATTTGAACCACATCTGTCGTAGGGGCACAGCATGCTGTGCCCCTACCGCGTGGTCTATTTACCTGAAAATAGCTGTAAGTTGCTACCCATCAAGTCAATAATAATTGCTCATATCTTTGGACAGCCCATACCCCGGCTAGAACTACACTAAGCTAATCGTCATTCATTTTTCCAGAATGATTCGCTTGTAGTAAACCCGACACTTCAGAATATGGTTTTGGTGGTTTGGAGGAAGCTTTGAAAACTCCCCAAATAATCGAAACTAAAACAGAAATTACAAGAAAAAAGGGTGAGTCTTAATGAAACTTGAAAATATGTCCGTAACCCAACTTCAAAACCTCTTAACGGAACGTGAAGCCGAACAAAACACTCAAAACCAAAAGAAAGAGTTACTCGATAAACTCGCAAAACTTGAAGGTAAAGACGGGTGGTCAAACCAAAAACCCGAAGAAAAAACCGAAGTAACAAGCGGTTTTAAAGTCAAACCACACCGGAGTCTTAAACAACTTCAAAAAGACTACAGCGAAGCAGCCGCGAAAAAATCTAAAAAATAATTCACATCATCACCCCAAAACTGTTGGGGTGATTTTATTATTTAGAAAAAACTACATAGGTATGGGTAATTCATGAATTGCCCTACTGTAAAGTCACTACTTTGACCATTATTTGTATTGGTGTTTGTGTTTGGTGATCTCCTACGGGAGGGGTAGCTGCAATGGAATGATAAAAGATTATCCCATGAGAGGTTTTCCAGTTTGCTATCGTTATTACTTTGGATTTGCATACAAGTTTAGCCGATATTTTTGTACCGCCTAAAATTTCATGTTCTTCATGTGATGACAAATCTTTTAGTAATGCTGATAAACTGTTGTTGGTATAGACGTATGTACTCGTATTCATGTTGATTCTATGAGAAAAACTATTTAATAATAACATTCGATGGAACTTATATACCCTTGCAGTAGCTCGGACACGGTGAAAGACTTTGCCTGTTTGAGCGTTTTAGGTGGATGTCGGGAAAACTATATTTCCCGACATTTTAGAATCTAGATAATGAAAAAACACCATATTGCCGTAGTTTACTTCTTCAGGATTATTTGCAACTAGACACCTCACATTTCGTAGCTTCACTTCGTTCAATAATGCTGTTCCCACTTTGAGTCAGTTGATTGTTTAATAATTGTTGGTATAATAATTGTTGGTATAATAATTGTTGGTTTTGCGTAATTAGATTATTAAAAAGCAAAACCCAACCATTGTTAGGTGCAAAAGCTACACTATTCAAACTATCGTTTTCAGCATACCTTTTATTGATTGTACTAATAAGCAATTGTGGAATATTATCCCATGCAGCATTACTTCCGTTGTTATAGATAGTTATCCACCCTGCATTGTTAGTGAATGATATATTATTAATAATTTGGTTTGCTTTATTTATATTAGTTATCCTATTAGAAAGTGACTGTGGAATGTTATTGGAATAAGAACGATTATTACCATAAATAATTACCCAGCCTCCATACGGTGTAAATGCAACACTATTTATCCTGATTCCTTGTTTATTTATTTGTAAAAGTTTATTAGTAACGTCTTGTGGAAAATTTGTACTGTTATAAAAACCATTATTGCCATAGATAACTATCCACTGCCCTGAAGGTGTAAACACAATACTATTTATAGTTTTTTGTTGTTTATTTATCGTACTCAGGTCATTAAGAAGTTCTTGTGGAAGAAAAGACGTATAATAACCATTGCTATTATATACTATTCCGAAACCTCCTTTAGGAGCGAACACAACATTACCGATACTTCCACCTTGCTTATCTATTGTCTGAATATCGGTCTGTGCTAGGGAAGGGATATTATTTGTGTAAACATAATCAGCCCAAACTCGTGAAGAACTTAAGCCAATAGTAGATAAAATGCTTATTGCTATTGATGCACTTGCAAAAAACCTACCAGTCCCTTTGGAAATATGCTGTACTAAAAAATTGTTAACCATATTATTCTGTTTGTAGATAGATGCCAAACTTAAATAGTTATTGGTAATTATTCCAGTGAGGATTATCATTTGTCAATCAAACTTTTCAATATTGAGAAATAGCAAGTTATATGAGTGCTATCTGAAGGTTAACTTATAGTGATGAGCATGTTTTATCAAGAAACAGTTTCAGAAATTGGGGTTATTTGATTTTGAAGCACTTTCTTAATGATTTTCTGTAGAGCAAAACGCAGACATAGTAAAGGTTTGAACTGAAAACCGCCAAGCAAAAATCTTTGCACCAATTGCCAGAAATCAGCCCTATTTAGGGCATTTCCAAGGGCTTGACAAAGGCTGAAACCTTTACACAGTGCAATTCATCCTCAAGGATGATAGGCACTCCACCAAAATGTGGAGCCTAGCCCCAATCCCTTTTAGGAGAGAGATTTAGAGAGAGGTTTTCCAGATACTGTGAAAAGTCAGGTTCACGGAGCTAAAAGACTCGTTCACGGAGCTAAAAGACTCGTTCACGGAGTTCAAAGACTCATTCACGGAGTTCAAAGACTCGTTCACGGAGCTAAAAGACTCATTCACGGAGCTAAAAGACTCGTTCACGGAGTTCAAAGACTCGTTCACGGAGTTCAAAGACTCGTTCACAGTTATTTTAGCGATCGCTAACTCTAGGGCGATATCTAACAACAAGCTGTCCTTAAGATATAAAGGAGGCAATAAAACAATGATAAAGAAAGTTAGGTGTAGAAATAACTATGGAATCAAAGCAAGATAACATTACTATTCTTCAGGAAGCTGAGAAGCGTTTACGGCGACTGTCTCCAGAAAGGTTGCAGGTAGTGAGTGATTTTCTGGCTGATCTGGAGGAAAGAGAAGAAAATGAGGCGACGACGGAACTTTTGGATGTCCCTGGTTTTGAGCAAGCTTTGCGTGAAGCTATGCAGCAAGCTGAGGCTGGAGAAGTGGTGTCATTTGACAGTATTCGTCGTCATGTATGAACTGGTACTGACTCGCAAAGCACAGAAGTTTTATCAAGAAGTAGATGCATCACTAGCGAAACGATTAAACCGTTGTTTTGATCAATTGCGACAGAATGCTTATGAACATCCAAACATTAAGCGGCTCAAAGGTGATTTTGCGGGTCTTTTTCGCTATCAAGTTGGCGACTGGCGAGTTGTTTATCAGGTGGATGAAGAACAGCAGCTGATTACTATTTTACTAATAGCCCATCGAAGCGATGTATATCGGTAAGTCTGTGGTGTATGTCTCAAGTATTAATGTGGCTATAGGCACAATGATTTGCATAAAAGGAAATACTAATGAACCGCTCAAAAATAATTGCCATTCTTACAGGTGCGATTTTTGTTATTTAAGCGATCAATACTTTTTTACTTGTTGCGGGTCTTCATCAGGTGGATGCCAACCACCTTTGATCCAAAGACGACGAGCTTTAACAATAGAGCCTTCATTATGACGTTCATCATTGAGGTCTAAACGATTACTTGTAGCTCGTCCTACAGAAGTAATGCCAATAATGTTTAGACCATCTGCTGACCAAATAAAGTGGTCAGACCAGTTTTGCTGGCGTGGATTAAATAGAGGTAGTATCTGTCCTGTATCTGGATCAATTCCAGTGGTGAAATTGTAGCGATATCCATTGCAACGCTGACAGGCTAATGCCAAGTTATCAGAGTCATCCGAACCTTTAAGAGACTGCGGAATAATATGATCAATAGAAAATAGAGCAGCACTTGCTTCTTCAGAAGAATGACAGTATTCACAAAGAAATTTAGCTCTTTGTCTGACTAATTTTTTAGTGTAATCATTAACTGTCATGATTGAGAAATAATTTTGGCATTAAGCAATGTGAAAATTCTATCAAGTTCCAATATGCCTGCCAATTCAGCATCTTCTTCTCTTGTTAGTAATCCAGCTTTCTTTTTCTCAGACAATTCTTCGAGTCGAGACTGTAATTCTTCAGTAAATTTAAACAAATATATGTCCCTAACTTTACTGAGTTTGATTCCAGAATCTACCCAGAATGAGGGTTGAACCATCATTTGAGTAATCATAAGCTGTATGTCTCGTTTAATTTAGCGGACTGGTGGTATTTTAACAGCGAATCTTTCTTACTTGCTTTAGTTTGAATGTCAGGTAATTCAGGTTTACTTGTCATGGCAATAGCTCAATGTCGCTTTCAGCTTGTTAATATTTTATGTGCGAAAGTGCCGCTCGCTCATCTGAGAAAAACTATAGCCGAGTTTATTATATGGATAGCATCAGGAAATACTAATGAACCGCTCAAAAATAATTGCCATTCTTACAGGTGCGATTTCTGCTATTTTAGTGATCGCATCCTCTTCTTGAGAGTGCCGTTTATCTCGTTCCCAGTCTCCGACTGGGAATGCCTATAAGAGGCTCTGCCTCTTGACTTACGGCAGAGCCTAATAAAGACTTAACGGCAAAAATCAGCTGATTCCATCCTGCTGAGACCTAAGTTGTGTCTCTGGCTGAGTTGAGCCAGCAGGCAAAGCCCGATGTCCATGTCCAGATCCCGAAGTTCCATTAGGAGAATCTGGAGGCTTTGAACCACCCGATCCCTTCCGAGAAAATATAGCCTCAGCCGCGCTCTTAACCAAAATATACAGAATTGGCACTAAGAACAAACTCAAGAACGTCGCTAGCAGCAGCCCCCCAAAGAGCGCTGTTCCTAAAGACCAACGGCTGCTGGCTCCAGCCCCTTGAGAGATCACCAAGGGCAAAAATCCTAACAACGCTGCAAATGAAGTCATTAAGATCGGTCGCAGACGTTCTTGCCCCGCTTTCACCGCCGCCCGCGTGTAGCTCATGCCCTGCTCATGCTGCTGATTGGCAAATTCCACGACTAAAATCGCGTTCTTGGCAGCTAGACCAATCAAAGTTACCAAACCTACTTGGCAATAGATATCATCCACCACTTTCGGGAAGAGGCTACCTGCCATGAAAATATTGGAACGTAGCCAAATCGCCGTCATCGCTCCCAAAACTGCTAGGGGAACTGTCAGCAAAATAATGATCGGGTCAACGTAGCTTTCATACTGAGCCGCCAGCACCAGAAAGACAATAACGAACGCAAAGACAAAAATCAAGCCCGTAGATCCCCCAGATGTCTTCTCCTGGAGATAAGTCCCTGTCCATTCATAACCAAACCCTTTAGGTAAGACTTCTGCTGCTAGTTTCTCCATCGCTTGAATCGCCTGTCCAGAACTAGCACCGGGAGCCGGAGCGCCCTGGACTTTGATTGATCTGTACAAGTTATAATGGGCAATGGTTTTCGGCCCCACAAAGGGAGTAACCTTCACCAAATTGCTCAACGGAATCATCGCCCCACTTGCAGAGCGAACATACAGCTTGCCAATATCATCTGGATTAGAGCGGAAAACCCCATCTGCTTGGACATATACTCGATACTGTCGCTGTCCCTGCACAAAGTCATTCACATATTGCGACCCCAAGTAACTTTGCAACGCCCCAAAAATGTCATTGAGTTCGACATTGAGAGATTTGGCTTGGTTGCGATCTACCTGGATGTCATATTGGGGAGTGTCTGCGGTGAACTGAGTGAAGACTCGTTGTAGAACAGGGTTTTTATTTGCCGCCCCAATCAACTTTTGAGCAGCATCAACCAGGGTTTGAATTGGCGCATTTCCGGTTCGGTCTTGAATGATAAACTCAAAACCACCCGTAGAACTTAATCCTCTAACTGGAGGAGCATTTACAGCGATCGCTCTCGCATCTGTAATTGTAGAGAGCTTTTTGTTCATCCTCTGAAGTATTCCATAGACAGACTGAGATTCTAGAGTTCTCTCTTTCCAGGGTTTCAGATTAGCAAAGGCAATGCCTAAATTAGAAGCATTGCCATCGAAACCAAAGCCACTAATCATAAAACTAGCTTGAACTTCGGGAAGCGATGTTACTTCCTTGACAACCCGATTCATCACAGATTCGGTGTATTTCAAAGAAACCCCATCAGGTCCTTGCACAACTACAAAGAAGTAACCCTGGTCTTCCTCTGGAATAAATCCAGTAGGCACTGCTTTGTACATCAAAAACGTTGCGATTAAACCAGTGATGAAAACCCCAATTACAATCGGCTTGACATGGGTAAGGTAGCTAACAAACCCGACATAGCGGCGCGTAAACCAGCTAAATCCCCGATTAAACAGCCCAAAAAACCACCCCAAAGGACCCCGTGGAGTCTGAGCAGGGCGCATGAGGATGGCTGCCATACTCGGAGAGAAAGTTAAAGCATTGAAGGTCGAAATGGCAATAGAGCAAGCAACGGTTAACCCAAATTGTTTGTAGACAATCCCAGTAGTACCCGGAATGAATGTAACTGGAAGAAATACTGCCATGAGTACAAGTGAAGTGGCAATGACTGCCCCAGTCAACTCTTTCATGGCTTCTATCGCCGCATCAAGAGGCTTCAAGCCCTGCTCCAGTTTGACTGCAACTGCCTCCACCACAATAATCGCATCATCGACAACAAGACCGATTGCCAGGACGAAACCAAATAAAGTCAGTGTATTAATCTGAAATCCTAAAACCAACAGAGCCGCACACGTCCCAACCAAGGAAACGGGGATCGCCACAGTGGGAATGATCGTGGTACGCCAGTCTTGCAAAAAGACAAAAATTACCAAGACCACCAGGATAATCGCTTCAATCAGAGTCTGTATAACTTCTTCTAAAGAAATTTCTACAAATGGAGTGGTATCAAATGCCACCTGTCCTTTTAGTCCAGGTGGAAAACTCTTCGCTAATATTGCGATCTGGTCTTCAACAGCATGGGCAACGTCCAGGGCATTACTACCCGGAAGTTGATATATGCCCAAACCCACGGCTGGCTTGGGATCACTTCCTGGTAAGGTGAATTTGGCATCAGCAAGATAGCTCTCTGCTCCCAGTTCAACTCGACCGACATCTTTAACCTTAACTAAGGTGCTATTAATGCTCCTATTAGTAGTGCTATTACTGCTGCTATTAGTGCTACCTTGACTCACCTTCAGCACCATGTCTTCAAATTCAGCCGCATTTTTAAATCGACTAGTTGCCCGTAAAGCAAATTCAAAACTTTGATTATCTGGTGCTGGTTCCTTACCAATTGACCCTGCACCCACCTGAATATTTTGTTCTTGCAGAGCAGTTGTCACATCTTGAGGAGTTAGTTGATGTTGGGCAAGCTTGTTGGGATCAAGCCAAAGACGCATGGCATATTTGCGTTCCCCAAAAATGGTGGCTTGTCCCACACCAGGAAGCCGTTTAATCTCATCGAGAATAAACAGATCGACATAGTTACTGATAAAAAGGTTGTCATACTCATTATTTTCTGAGTAAAACCCATAGACGAGAAGCAGACTGCTTGATGCCGTTTGAACGGTAACACCTGTTCGTTGAACGGTATCTGGCAATTGAGGTGAAGCAAGTCCTTCTTTATTTTGAACGTTTACTTGAGCAATATCGCTATTGACTTGAGTTGGGAAGGAGACAGTTATATTACTGGAACCATCATTACCCGTATTAGAAGATATATAAGATACATCTTTAACACCATTAATTTGTCGCTCAATAATGTTGGTGACAGTGCTTTCTGTTGTTTGAGCATCTGCACCAGTATTAGTGGAGCTAACAGTGATTTGCACCGGGGCGAGGTCTGGTAGCTGAGAAATGGGAAGGATCGGAATACAGATGCTTCCCAGCAGCAAAATAATGAACGTACAGACCGTCGTCAGGACTGGCCGTCTGATGAAGGTATTGACAAACATAAAATCAGGGAAAAGTCCAAGACTGGTTATTGAGGTAGTAGCTTTTTATTAATATAAGTATTTATTCAGGCTTAGTGTTGGCGATCGCGCCAAATTAGAGATTGGGGAATTCTACAGCAGGTTTCATTTATTTCAACCATATCTATACGTTGGGGCACAGAAAAAGCTCATGCGTGTCAACTTCAGGTGAAAGCTTCTGACTGTATGAGTGAGTTTTGCCCTCACCCCCAGCCCCTCTCCCATTTTTGGGAGAGGGGAGTTCAAAGGCTCATTCGCATTTTTAATTAGCTTTGCCATTCCCGTGAAAATTTCCCAACTGATCCTCATTGACCCAAATTGCTTGTTGAGGCACAGAAATGGAAATTCCAGCTTCGTCTAGGGCAAGTTTCAGGCGGCGGCGAAGTTCCCGTGCTACATCCCATTGTTTAAGGGGCTGTGTTTTAATCCAGACGCGAATCATCAAACCGCGATCGCCAAATTGATCTATTCCCAAAACTTGCGGCGGTTCCAAAATATGACGCTGCCATTGCATTTCTTGATTCATCTTGTCAGCAACAGTTTCAATCAACTTCAAAGCGTCTTCTGTATCAGCTTGGTAAGCGATCGGGATTGTTAAATCGGCTCGTGACCAACGACTAGAAAGATTGGCAACAACTTTAATTTCACCATTGGGAATCGTGATCAAACGCCCTTCCGAATCCCGGACTTGGGTCATCCGCAGATTCAGATTTTCTACTAAACCTCCCACTTCTCCTACCGTAATCACATCGCCTAAAGCGTACTGGTCTTCTAGAATGATCAAAAAACCGTTAATCGCATCTTTAATTAAGTTTTGCGAGGCCAGAGACACTGCAACACCAACTAAACTGGCACCCGCTAGCAAGGGAACGATATCTATTCCCAATGATACCAGCGCTAGTAAGATACCAACTACCACGCAGATAAGAGTAGCAATACTTTTAGTCACACCAGAAAATGTGGAAACTCGCAGTTGCAGACGTTCAGAACTTTCTGGGGTTAGGAAAGCCCCACTGATGATCAGAGTGCTGGTGAAGCGTTCAATTAGGGCGTAGGTCAAACGAATCGCTACATAGGTTCCCAATAATACGACACCTAATCGCAAGGGAAATTGGGCGGCTGTGAGAATTCCTACCTGAAACCCTCGTGTATAGGGAAATAGACCCAAAATAAAGAAGCTTCCACTTCCCCAAATTCCGGCTTGAGTTAGCTGAAACAATCGTTTTTTGACTTCTTGGAGATGTTGCTTTTGCTGTTTATTCAGTTGGGTTGTAATTGGTTGATCTGCTGGGGAAATTGGGGAGTTTAGGAACCCTCTGGGGGGTTGGGAGGCAATAGGGTATAATAAATCCTTTTTGGAACGTCGCTGCCAGCTATATACGCCCCAACTTATGACAATCATTGCCAGTCCGATGCCCGCAGCAATTTTAGCTTGGTCAATTAAAAATTGAGTTTGTCTTTCTTGCTTTGCTTCTTGCAAATCTTCTTCTAACTTTTGGGTGATTTGATCTGCCGATGTTGACATATCTATTTGTCGCAGTCTGGCATCTTCGGAAGTGATGGTCATCAGATATTGACCGTTAACATAAATTACTGGTAATTCGTTTACTTTGCGAACTTCTACCTTGACTGCTGTTTTCGGTGGTGATTGAAAGTAATTTTGGCTAATTTTCTGCAACTTCTTTTGAATGTCTTCTGAACGCTCAGGAAAATTGGTTTTTGATGCCGCTATCTGAAATAATCCCCGACCATCTAAATAAATCCAGCCCGAAACAACTCGATCATTTGAATCAGTACTCACACTGCTGGGAGCTTGCAGCTGCTGTAAAAAAGGAATCTGGGCTGTGGCTTTTGGCACAGATACAACGGCTATGGCCATTGAACTAGTGATCGCCAAAAATTGAAATTGCACTCAAACACCTCCTTGAGTAAAATTTACTACTGACTACTTCTATAACCATCCTCCACAATTAATTTTAGTAAATGTACTTATCTGAAGTTGCGGTTTTCCCTTGAGATGAGGTTTTTTGGTATTTATCTATCTTCAGACAGATGACAATGTATTTATAATCAGGAGTGTAGACTGATAAAAGTCTTACTCTTACCAAAGATAAAACAAAAAGGAAGAAGCTGGGACTGAAGTTGACATTATGCCGATCAACCGTCAAGCTAGTTTTGGGGACTCTTGACTAGTAATTTGATTTCTTTCAAGCAAAAATTGCCAGTAGTAGAATAACCTAGTAGAGTGCGTAAATTTTACGTAGCTTTTTTAATTTTTTGAGGAAACTTTTGATGACCGCAACTTCTCCCCGATTAAAGCACGAGGTTAAAGACCTCGGCCTAGCTGCCTTGGGAAGACAGCGTATTGAATGGGCTGGACGCGAAATGCCAGTTTTGCGGCAAATCCGCGATCGCTTTGCCCTAGAAAAACCCTTCGCTGGTTTACGCCTTGTCGCTTGCGCCCACATTACAACAGAAACAGCACATTTGGCGATCGCTCTGAAAGCCGGTGGTGCAGACGCGCTTTTAATTGCTAGCAATCCCTTATCAACTCAAGATGACGTAGCCGCTAGCCTCGTCCTCGATCATGAAATTCCCGTCTTTGCTCAAAAAGGCGAAGATAACGCAACTTACAGCCGCCACGTCCAAATCGCCCTAGATCACCGCCCCAACATCATCATTGATGACGGTAGCGATGTGGTTGCGACATTAATCCAAGAGCGCCAACACCAAATCGCTGATTTAATTGGCACCACTGAAGAAACCACAACCGGAATTGTGCGCCTCCGCGCCATGTTCAAAGATGGCGTTCTCACCTTCCCCGCAGTCAACGTCAACGATGCTGATACGAAGCACTTCTTTGATAACCGCTATGGTACTGGACAATCGACTTTAGACGGGATTATCCGCGCCACAAATATCCTGCTGGCTGGTAAAAACATTGTCGTAGTTGGTTACGGCTGGTGTGGTAAAGGTACAGCCCTCCGCGCCCGTGGTATGGGTGCTAATGTGATTGTTACCGAAATTGACCCCATCAAGGCAATTGAAGCCGTAATGGATGGCTTCCGCGTCCTACCAATGGCAGAAGCTGCTAAAGTTGGAGATTTGTTTATCACAGTTACTGGTAACAAGCACGTAATTCGGGCCGAGCATTTTGATACCATGAAAGACGGTGCGATCGTTTGTAACTCTGGTCACTTTGATATCGAACTTGACTTGAAATACTTGGCTTCTCAAGCTAAGGAAATCAAAGAAGTGCGTCCTTTCACTGAAGAGTATAAGTTGACAACTGGTAAATCAGTTGTCGTTCTCGGACAAGGACGTTTGATTAACCTGGCTGCGGCTGAAGGACATCCCAGCGCGGTTATGGATATGAGTTTTGCTAACCAAGCTTTAGCTGTTGAATACCTAGTGAAGAATAAAGGTAAGTTAGCACCTGGTTTGCACTCAATTCCCATTGATGTGGATCAAGAAATTGCTCGTTTGAAATTGGAAGCTATTGGAATTAAGATTGATAGCCTAACACCAGATCAAATTGAGTACATCAATTCTTGGACTACTGGAACTTGATATTAGTTGATTAATTGATTTTTTTGGGGATAGGCTTTTGGGCTGATCCCTTTTTTTGTGTTTTGTGCGAAGACGCAAAGGAAGGAATACATTACTGAAAAAGCAATATCTAAAGATATCTACCAAGATTTTTTTATTCAAACTGTATTAGAACGGTATGAAATCAAATTATTGGTTTTCCATGTTCAGAAACAGGAGATAGTATTATGGAAAAATTAGATTATCAGGAATTAGTAAAAAGTATCATCTATAAATATGCAAATGAGCAACCCCAGAAAGATTTAGAAAATACTGAAATTGTCTTTGATACAGAACGCGATCGCTATTTACTATTATATGTGGGATGGGATGATGAAGAAAGAGTGTATGGATGCCCAATTCATATTAGTATCAAGGATGAAAAAATTTGGATTCAGCACAATTTTACTGAAGAAGCAATAGCTAATCAATTAGTAGAATTAG
The DNA here is from genome assembly GCF_054880495.1 of Nostoc sp. NCBI lineage: Bacteria > Bacillati > Cyanobacteriota > Cyanophyceae > Nostocales > Nostocaceae > Nostoc > Nostoc sp. The sequence goes on along the minus strand of NZ_JBTYKD010000263.1, from coordinate 276 downwards.
GTGTGCCAACAACAGATATTGTTTTAGGTTTCAGATCACCTTACGTCCGGCAGTTTACTGGTTTTACATCTGTTTAAATTTTTACTTAATTTAGGCTCTTCAGTACTTGTTATGCCAAACTAATAAATAAAATGCCAATTTAATAAGCATCTAATTCTAAAGTTTTCAAAATTTCTAAATTCATAACCAGAACGTTTAATCAGTTTAAGCTTATTATTAATTCCCTCAACCATACCACTATTTGTACCATTATCAAAGTAAGCAATAATTTCATCA
>NZ_JBTYKD010000262.1:0-3567 GCF_054880495.1 Nostoc sp. | reverse complement strand
TTTATCTGTCAAGTATTTTTTCTAGGCAGTCTCTCATGCTTATTTTGTTTGATTTGTCAAGTTCACATTATACCAAATTAGATGAGCTTACCCTGTATGAAACAATTCGAGAGTTTTTATCAGAAATATTTGTAGAAACTTCTGAGCGAATATTAAAATTTTCTTCAGTATTAAGCAATAAAGTAAAGTTAATCAAAATTGAGACACCTAATCTTAAGAATGCTCTCAAAGTGTTTGAAACAATTAATGATCGTGGAGTCGGTCTTAGTTCATTAGATTTACTGAAAAATTATTTGTTTATTAATATATCAACCCAATCAAATTCGAGTCCGAAGTTATATTGGGAAAAATTGAAAAAACAATGGGATAAGCTAACAAAAATATTACATATTTGTGGAGAGCATCCCATGCAATTTCTGCGTTATTATATCATGTCACATTATGAAATAAATTTACAAAATAACTTTCCTCAAGAAGCTGTATATGAATGGTTTGTTGAAAATAGTCACGAACATAAAATTCATGAGAATCCATTTAATTTTGTTGAACGTCTAGTCACTACAAGTGAATATTATGCAAATTTTGCCAAAGGAGAAAATATAGATGGCTCTATTAATCCATATCTTAAAAATATCAAAAGACTCCAAGGAAGATACAGTCAGCATTTTTTATTACTACTTGCGGGTAAGGATCTTCCTAAAGATTTATTTATAGAGCTTTGTCATCAAATTGAAAACTTATTGTTCGTATATACTATCACTCGCTCAACCCGTAAAGATGTGAATATGATTCGTAGTTTCTCGCAGTGGAGTAAAAACTTAAGAGAAGTTAAGACTTCTGAGCAATTAAAAGATTTTTTTGACAATAACTTTAAAGCTGAATTAGCTTCTCTATCTCTAGATTTTGATCTTGCCTTTCGTGGATTAACTGAGTCTAAGATAGCCAAATTTCGTATGCGTTACATACTAGCTAAACTAACTCAGTTCGTTGATGAACAGGCTTACAGTAATTCAAATTCACTAGATTGGTATTTGAACAAGTCAGTAACCATAGAACATATCTTGCCAAAATCTTCAAAAGAATATATAAAAGATGAATTTGATAAGCCTACAGAATATGATTCATATCTTGATAAGCTTGGCAACTTAATTCTTTTAGAAAAGACAATTAATAGTTCTATATCGGATAATACATTTGATGCTAAGAAAAATGGATATCGTGAATCTCAACTTTTATTAACTCGTTCCCTTGTAGAAAAACCTAACGTTGGAACAAATACACAGTTAAACCGCACTGTAAAATCTCTCAGCCTTTACCACTTTGATATTTGGGATTCAACAGCTATAGAGAAGCGTCAAGAGATGTTAACAAATTTAGCCAGACGAGTTTGGGGTTTAGATACTTAGTCTAGTATCCGATAGCATAAATATTATCGCAGAATGCCTTGTATGTTCAGGCGATGCAATATTACCGTTTACATCTCTCGAAGAGTCAATTTTTATTGCTATTGTCTGTAAGTGTTACATCTTCATATATAGCTGCGATCGCACAACGAAAATCAACGCTAGCTAAATGCAGTTCTTCTTGATAAAGGTAAAGTACCCAATGTCCTTCTTCATTGCGGCGGAAGCATTCTACACTCATTCCGTCTGGTGAAATTAGCACATATTCTTGTAGTGATTCTAAGTGTCGGTAGCTGGCAAATTTCTTCCCTCTGTCATAGCCTTCTGTTGACTCAGAAAGCACTTCGATAATTAAGGAAGGATAGCACTTAAAATATTCAAATTCTTTATCTCGGATATCGCAAGTTACCATTACATCAGGATAGAAATAGCGATTTATGACATCAATTTGTGCTTTCATATCTAACATATAAACACGGCAACTACTACCCCGGAGATGGTTTCGCAGCATGGCAAACAAGTTTCCTACTATAGTGACATGAGCATCACTTGCCCCTGCCATTGCGTAGACTTGCCCATCAATATACTCGTGTTTTATTCCACTTACTTTCTCGCCTTCTAAGTATTCCTCTTGAGAGATATAGTATTCACTTTGGCTAATTACCATTTTAGTATGTTAGTAGTTTTATCAAATATTTTAACCTATAAAACAAATCTAATGCGCGACAGCGCCACCAGTTGGCTTCACCTTTTTCAAGAATAAAACGGCAATGCCACTGAGTAACAAAGCAATGCCAATAAAGTAGAAACAATCGTTAAAAGCCATTACAAATGCTTCCCGGCGGACAATGTTAGATATGGATGCGATCGCCTGATTTTGTGCTGTACTCAAATCGGCTCCACGACTGATAAAATACTGTGTCATTTGGTCAATTCGCTGCTGAGTTTCTGGGTTATATAAAGATACTCCATCACCCAATCTATTCGAGTGAAATTGCTCTCTGTTAGTTAATAAAGTTGCTAAAGATGCAATTCCTATAGAACCGCCCAGATTCCGCATCATATTAAATAAACCACTCGCTGAACCTGCTTCTTTCTGACTCAATCCAGCAGTGGCGATAGAACTAAGCGGCACCATAATTAAAGGTTGTCCCATTGCACGGACAAATTGCGACCAGCGTAACTGATCTAATCCTGTTTGATTAGTCATTCCAGAGTTCATAAACGCACTGATGGAAAACAAAGTCACACCCACAGCCACCATTAACCGCACATCAATACGTTGCATCAATTTGGGGATGAGGGGAATAATAAATAGTTGGGGAATACCAGCCCAAATTAATACTTCACCAATTTGCAGCGCATTGTATTGTTGAATTTGGGCGAGATACAGAGGTAAAATATAAATTGAACCATACAATCCTATTCCCAGCGATACATTGACAATACTCGCTAAACCAAAGTTCCGCCTTAGCACAAGCCGTAAATTAATAAATGGTTGTTTACGAGTTAATTCTATAAAGAAAAACACGGCTAAAAAAATTACTGCGATCGCACTTAAGCGCACAATCAGCGTTGAACTAAACCAATCTTTGCGACTACCTTCTTCTAAAACAACTTGCAGAGAACCTAATCCAATAGCCATTGCAATAATTCCCCACCAGTCACCTTGTTTCAGTAAATTAATTTGGGGTTGTTCTTGCTTAATTCCATACCAAACGCCAGCCAGCATTAATACCCCTGGAATTACATTTATATAAAAGTTGTATTCCCAACCAAAATTTTCTGTTAACCAACCTCCCAATGTCGGGCCAATTGAGGGTGCAAAAACTGCACTAAAGCCAAATGCAGCCAGCCCAATTGATTGCTTAGATTGAGGTAAAGTCGTTAATACAACTGTCATAGCGGTGGGAATTAATACTCCTCCACTAAAACCTTGTAAGACCCGAAAGAAAATCATGGAATTGAGATCCCACGACCAACCACAGCATATAGAAAAGAAAATAAATAGGGCAGTATTCACTAACAGATAACGTCGCAGAGAAAACACCCGTGATAACCATCCTGTTAGAGGAATTACCACAATTTCTGCTACGAGATACGCCGTAGAAATCCAAGAACCCTCTTCTAGGGTTGCTCCTAAACTTGCTTGAATATCTTGCAG
>NZ_JBTYKD010000261.1:0-2995 GCF_054880495.1 Nostoc sp. | reverse complement strand
GGTGAATAATTTTACTTCCAAGACATCGGGACTAAGCCCTGATAATCCCAATATTATTGAGGTGTTGGTAGAAGCTGGAGTTACTTGCGACTCCCAGGTGATGCAGAAACTCTCACGCAAGCGCAAAGGTGATGAAATTCAACTTGATGGCGAGTCGATGTCCAAGGCTTTATTGCTTGCTAGAGATGAATATTGGCGTGCGATCGTCAGGTGGTTACGCTCGAAAATGGATGAGGATATTGAAGAACTGGTGTTTTGCGGAGGGACTGCGGACTACATTCGTCCAGAAATAGATGCTTACTTCCAGAAAGAGGGAATTAAGGTATCCTGGCACGGTAATATTTTTATACCTGATGAGATATCTTCCGGTATTGGCAATCGGATGGCGGATGTCTGGGCGCTCTACCAATATATGATTATTCAGTTTGATGAGTTGACTGGTTATACCCGCTCTGAGGTTGTACTGCTAACTAAATCCGCTGAAGGTAGTACAGATGAAGAAGTTAAACCTAAGTATAATTTTACGCCTTGTGAGCGACCTAGTACCTTTATTGCTGTGAACGAGAATGTTTGATACACTTAGAAAAAATAAGTGTAGTTACAAGACTGTTACTACATTTATTTGATGCTTTTTACTTCAGAGGGTGTAGGGTATAGGGTTGCAGGTTTGGGAACCCCCGTTTAAAAACGGGAGCATTGTTGCATTGACCGGAGGCGGAGCGGCTCGCCTGGGCGCTGTATTTCTTGCGCTGCGCCACTCGTTATACGTCTTTTTTTTTAACTGGGCAATAACCCTGCAACAATAGGTTTTTTATTTCTATACCCCACACCCCACACCCCACACCCTACACCCCACACCCTTTTCTTGTAACTTTTTTTAAAGTACACAAGTGTCAATTACAAATCCCAATCTAGTTTGAAAGTTTCGCCGCTATCTTCTGGCTGATGTTGGGGGTCATCTGGGGCATGAGTAGACTCAGCTATAGGAGGCTGATTTGTAGAGATGGGCGATAGGCCGCTAGCCATCAAGTACCTTTTCCAGAGAGTTGTCCGCAACTAGACTATCTGACTGTAAAGAAGTATCTTCTTTCTTCTCTTCTTCTAAAAGTGCTTCGATTTGCTCAAAAAGCTTATTAATTTTTTTAAGCTTTTTATCATCATTCCAGATTTTACTTTTTCTAAGTGCTTTGTATATTTTGTCGGCTTTTTCTTTTTGTTCTTGGTTATGAGATGGTGGCTTACTTTCTGACTGCTGTTGAAGAATATTTGCCACTAAAACCCTAATTTCAGATAGCGATAAACTTTCTGCGATCGCCTTACTTAAAACTTTCTGCCTTTCATCATCATTTTTTATCCGGTTGACTTCCTTAGCTTTTGTGTATTCAATATTGCCTTTTTGCAATGCGGTTTGGATATCTAAATGGAGTTTGAGCAAAGGAAGGCGATTGGCTACAAACGACTGCCAAGTAATTTTTCCTAACTTCGAGAATACATCTTGTATGATTTGTCCTTCCTCACTAACCATAACGTTATGGTTAGAATTACCTTTGGTTTCATTATTCATGTCATAGAGCAGTTTAACCACTGTCTCTTGGTCAATATCGAGTTCTTCGGCAAGTAGTTCGAGAATCCCGATAGTTTCTTCATAGGCATTGAGGTCTTCCCTCTGGAGGTTTTCAACTAAGCAGAGTTTACGAGCTTTTTTCTCGTCGCACTCAATAATGACTACAGAAATTTTCTCAAGTTTTGCAATTTCACAAGCTTTGAGACGGCGTTCACCAGCGATAAGTTCATACTTGTCTTCCTCAATCTTTCTGACGACTATGGGTTCTAGTAACCCCACTTCCTTAATGCTATCGGCGAGGGATTTTAGTTTTACAGGGTCAAAATAGCGACGGGGCTGACTCGGTGGAAGGATAATTTGGGATAAAGGTAAAGTGTAATCAGATGAGGATTGTTCTTCTTCATCTCCAAATAAATTATCGAGTCCGGTTAGTTTTTCTAGTTCACGTTTTTGGCTCATAGTTGAGTGATGTATTTTGTAATTTCTTCGAGTATGCTAACTGCGGGATGGTTTTTCTTGTGGAGTGCAAGGGGTAGATGTGCCTGGGTAGCATCAGGAAAAGCTGTTGATTTAGGGATAGGGGCAGTAACGTGTATACGCCCTTCTACCTGTTGTTTAATCTCTTCCAGTATTCCTGTGTCTTGGAGGTTGCGATTATCGTACTTAGTTGGAATTAAACAGGCAATTTGTAGTTTCTGATGTCCTCCTTTTTTGAGCCGGGCGATTGTTTCTAGTAGTTGATTAGTGCCAAGATAGCACTTGTATTGTGTTTCAACTGGAATGATAACGTGTGAAGCAGCTACTAAGCTCATAATGCTTAGTATTCCTAGAGAAGGCGGACAATCAATCAAAATATAATCATACTGCCCAAGTACATTTGAGAGCGCAAACTTGAGCCGTTGGCGGTTGTCGATGGTCAGGTCATGGAAAATTTTTTGCTCCGTACCTGCTAGTTGGATATTCGTTGGCACAAGGTGCATTCCGTAAATGGGTTTTTCCCATACATACAGGGGAGTTTCTTCAGCGATCGCACTATAGATAGTTTGCTCAGTTTTTAGCTTAATTTCCCCTAATCCCATAAAAGCTGTTAGCGATGCCTGTGGGTCCATATCTACAAGAAGTACACGGTGTTTTTTGGCGAGGTGATATCCAAGATTGTGTGTAATAGTCGTTTTAGCAGCACCACCTGACTGATTGAAAGTAGCGATTATTTTGGTTGATGACATATATTAATGAAGTGATTTTTTAATCCATGTCAGCGATTCTACCAAACAGTGGATTTTTATTCCGGATTTCTGTAAAAAAAAGAATGCCAGTACCAACAAGTAAGCCTGTATGTACTAGTACAGCACGGCGGAAATAGCGCACCCATTAAACAGCTAATACCTTGCCTTTATAAGTCCATTTAAATGGCTTCGCCATAGTATGATT
>NZ_JBTYKD010000260.1:0-5467 GCF_054880495.1 Nostoc sp. | reverse complement strand
TTTAAGCAGTTAACTAGACAATCACCGTAATTAACTAGCAGCAAGGTAAACAACTGAGAGAGGTTATCGATTCCAGTCGCTTCTAAAATTTCTTCGGCTTTGGGTTTGTATTTCGGATTAAGAACAATTCTTGTTTGCGTCATTGGCATTACATTACTCCTGATAAGCCATTGCAATGATGTTGAACAACTGCGGCGATGGGGCAATCTTAAAGCGATCTCCAGAAGTTGCACAGATAGGGGCGGCGATATCTGCACTCCCGCCTACAATCAAGACTTCTCCCAACTCTGGTAGGTGTTGCGCCCACTTCGAGCGAATTTCTCTCCGGGCTGACTCTACCCACTGGTCACAGGCTTTTTCAAAGATGGAGGAGAAATCAAGTTTGTCTGTCCCGTAGAGGCAATCACCACGAGCGATCGCGTCCATGATGCCCTGTAAACTGGGGCTGTAATCGAGAGAATAGACTTCTTTCATCTCTACCGCTACTTGTTGAGCGAGTGCCTTGGTTCCGGGTAGAATCACCTCCGCATCATGGATCATGGTTCCGTTCGGCGTGTAAATTCGGGCTATAGCCGTGCCTCCCCCTAAATCCCAAATCGCGTTCTTCGCATCTGGGAAGCTGAAAAATCCTTGATTTAAGGCGTAGTGGAATGCTGGCTCAGTCTCATCAACTGGGACAACTTCACCCACGGTATAGGTGATGTATTCACCATTGCGTTTAAATTCTTTGGTCAGTGGGTGGTTAGCAATTCGCTTCACTGCGGCTACATCGTCATCGTTGAGAGTATTGGGCAGTGCCACAATCATCTGCTGGATGTGTACGGCTGTTTGTCCGGGATTTGGCTGGATTGCCGCTAGTGCCAGGATAGATGCTAATTGGCATTTGTCTGTTTGAAAGGTAGGCTCACCACCTAGTTCTTGAGCTAATCGCCCAATTACAAAGCGTTTACCATCAATTTCAATTAATACTGACTGGTCATCGGGCTTGAGCCGCTTCCACTGGTATTCACTGACTTCTTTCACGACACTAAGCAGACATTGCACTTCGTTTTTGGGGTCAATCCATTTCACAAAACGGTTGCCGCCGTCAAAAACTACTCGCGGTCTTATCTGTCCGTGCTGTGGACTAATAAACCCATTACTCGGCGGATATTCGTAGCCGTAAGCTGGCTGGGTATATGCGTAATTCATGGTTCAGATAAAGAGTTTAATTCTTTGATTGATAAGCGTTTGCGGTTACTTTTACGCGTCTACTCAGTTCAGCTACCTATTTATCCTTGGTGTGGCTTTTCACGCGCTCTTTCATCCGTTTTGCGCTCATGTCTATAGATTAACACCTTTTATGGATTAAACCATTAACGGATTAATGGTTTTGCATATTAATAAGTTATAGATCCATGCGTAAGATAAAGTAATAATTATCTGATGGATTTATCCGGTAAACCGATATAAACTTTATGGAGACTGAGAAACAGTACTTAAGAACAAAGATCGATAAGAAGTTGCACAAGGAATTTAAAAAACTCTGTACTGACCTAGAGGTGACGATGGAGCAGGTTACGGGAGAATTAATAGAGAAGTGGGTGCAAGAGCAGCAACAAAAACAGAAAGGGTAAAAGCTACCGCCTCTTCCCTCAAAATAGTACATAATTATCAATATTTAGAATTTGTATACAGCTAATTCATTAAATTTGATACAACCCCAATCTTCAGAATGTCCGCTAAATAAGCAAAATTATATTTAATCCCACTACCATTAATATTATTGGTAGTGGGGTTTAACCTGTATTTTAACATTAGTTAAAACAATTCAAAAGCTTTTCTTGTCTGGACTTTAGGAGAATAAATAGATTATTTTATATTTGAAAGTGAAAAAATTACTATTTATTTTTGTGGAAGATCAATTATTATGAAATAAGACTATACCCTTAGTCCATCTTTTCTAAGTATTTTGTCACTCAATATACATAAGAAAAGAATGCCTCCCCAGGACTTAACTAGCGCTAACTAGTTGTTTAACAGTCCGAGAAGACACCCTTCGCAAAAATATTCAAATTTCTTTATAACCTAATGTTATCAGTTCCGATGACTTCCGACAACGGGTTATAGAGAAATTTGATTAAATTCTTGGTAAATCTTCAGGGGAGGTAAAGCCCACACAATTTACCTCACAAGGATTTCACAATGGTAGCCGTTTTAAAAGGACAAGAGACCGTTGGCCGCTCCGTTATGCCAGGGGCGTTCGCCTCCTTCGACATCCGAAATTTTCAAGATCAGCTAGAACCGTCCAAAGCTAAAAATAAGTTTATTTGTCCAGTTTGTGGCGGTAATGACTTATCTATCGTCCCAGAAACCGGGAAGTATCAATGCTTTAACGGCTGTGAGTGCAAACACGTTAGAGAGGCGATCAAACCTTGGGCTGAAGTTTTAGCAGAGAGGGCAGGGGCTAATTACACGACTTCCCCAAAAGCGAGAATACCCAAGCCCAAGAGAATCTTGCCCAAAAGTGCGCCAATTCCAGATGGTGAATTAGGTTTGGTGATGTTGACGGAGCCGGCAACAGATATTCCCCAACCTCAAAAATTAACGAGTAGACCACCCAAAGATGTTGAGGGCAGTGCCACCGAAACAATCTATCCTTACTCAGAATCGCAATGGATAGTTCGCTACCAGTGGTCAGATGCCAATAAGGAGAAAGGTTACAGCAAGACCTTTCGGCAATGGCATAGGCTTGCAGATGGCACACCCCAAATGAAAAAAGGCGATAAGCCTTGGGGAGCATATCGCATTGATGAAGCTCTAGCTGCTGCTAAATCAGTAAATGGAACCCCGGCACTACTCCAGCATGAGGGTGAGGGATGCGTAGAAGTTGGTCGGTCGCATGGTCTTGCTGGAATTACGTTTCAAGGCAGTGGATGGGATAAAAAGACTATCACGCCCGAATATCAACGCGCTAAAAATTCAGGCATAGGATTAATCGTTTTTCTGCATGACCCCGACGACGCTGGCTTGAAAAAACTCCAGACCTGCCAAGACTGTGCAGCCGAGGTAGGGATTGCATTTATTGGAATTAACCCTCACGACATCTGCCCCGATTTACCATATAAATCAAGTGACATCAAAGAAATCTTGGGGCAGATGGAAACACCAGAATTTATCCGCAGGCTAGAGCAGGAGATCCACGCGGCTGTAGCAGAGCGATCGCAACAGGCAGAGGTAAATACAACTAATCTTGGTGATACTCCAAATCATCTTGATCCTGTTGTCAGCTTTACCCAGCAAGCGTTTCAAACTCTCTATGCAGACAAGAATTGGATTTGCGCTGCGGATAAGCTCTACTATCATACGGGCAACCACTACAAACACTCTCCAGACTCCATAGAGCGCAGGCGAATTGCTAACTTCTGTAACTCCTTGGCAGTTGAAAACAAGCAGGGAATAATAACTTATCCCTATGCAACACCTGCCCATGTGAAGAAAGTTTTGGAATGGGCAAAGATGCGAGTAGAAATCGACCCGGAATTAATCAACCCACCGGGAGTTAATTGTACTAATGGGATAGTTAGACCTGTGTGGAAAGGGCGCAAGGTCACTGCACGACTAGACCCGCACACGCCCCAAGACTACTTTATTTATGAACCGTTGATTGAGTACAATCCAAACGCTGATAGTACAGATTGTGACCGTTTACTTGACTGCCTAGATAAACCCCAGCAACAAGTTCTTTTACGTAACCTTGCTGCTTCAATCGACATGGAAACTGTTAGGAAGCTCAGGGGAAGAGAGGTAAAAGCAATTCTAGCAGTTGGGCTTGGGTCTAATGGGAAAGATGCCCTTCGTGAGAGCGTATCTACTATTTATGGGGAGCAAGGCATAACTAGCATTTCTTTAGCCGACTTTCAATTTTACGACCAGGGCAGAAAATTCTATTTAGCTCCGTTGATGTATAGCAGGGTGAATTGGGCTTCAGAAAACCCACAAACATCTAGGATTGATAAAATTCAAAGTTTAAAGTTGTTTGTGACTGGTAACAAACTCCACTGCGAACACAAAGGTAAAGACCACATTGAGTTTACCCCTCAAGCCATAGGTCTTTTTAACTTGAATGAAACCCCATCGTTCCACGGAGCAACACAAGCAAGTGAGGACAGATTTGCAGTTGTGGAGTTTTTAAAAACATTCAAGAAAAATCCTGATCCAAATAACCCTCGTGAATTATTGGCTGATCCCCGCTTTGCTTACGATAAAGAATTCGTTCGTACAAAGGTAGCTCCCGCTTTCTTGAATAAAATGTTTCAGGCACTAAACGACCTGATTGAAGAGGGGATTGATTATGAATGTACAAGTGATGCTTTCCGTAACCTTCAGAAAGAAAATAATCATCTCTTTGAATTTATAGAAGCTGCCAACATCGGCTATGCATCCGACAAGGAAATGAGTGCAAAAGACTTATGGGCAAGGCTCGAACAGTACTATATTCAAACTGGCACATTGACTATAGAGCCTGAGAATAACCGTAGGACTTGGGTAGATCAGGTTCGCCCCAGTGATAAAAACGTGAAGGGCATCAACCAAGTCATCGCCAGAATTGCTCAACTCTTCCCCAAGGCTGTCAAATCAACTCGCTACTGCGACGTTGCAAAAAGAAATATCCCGGTTCTCAAAGGCATCGGGGTTATTGAGAATATCTTCCCAACTTTTGAGAATACCCGCACCACTTTCGAGTCAACCCGCACCACTTCCGCACCACTTTCCGCACCAGAAACAACGCAAAACCAGGACTTCCGCACCACCCGCACCACTTTTTCAGATTTTGAAAAAAACATTGAGGAAAAACCAAATGATGAAACGCAAATAGATTTATTTTCACCACCAATGAAAAAAGATGATTATCCCCCCCAAAGTGGTGCGGGTAGTGCGGAACCCTTGCAAAATAAGGAAAACTACTGCGGTAAGTCCTGCGGAAGTGGTGCGGGAGAACTAGGAAGTGGTGCGGGTATGCCAATTGAGCATGAGGCAGTGACCACCACGACAATTACATCCGACACTGCTCTGGTTGAAACTGGGAACGATAACTGCTATTCACTGTTGCAAATTGAAAAAGACGGCGGAGATATTGCTGGGTTTGTTGGTTGTCAGGTCGAAGTCAGAGCAGGTAATCGTAGTGTCAAGTTTGCTGGCGAGATTGTTGACTGCAACGTGAGAAACGGAATTGTCACTGTGATGACCGAGCAAGGCAACCGAGATGCATATTTCAGTGAAGCATTTGTGATTGACTAGATAAAACTGAGTCAACTTTCCGAATTTGGGAGTATGCCAAAAATTTTAATGCCAGCGAGTTGCCTTGCATCTAGCTTTGCTATGGGTCATTTACCCGGATTTCTCACAAACTCAGAAAAAAGCGGAGCTTTAAACTGCTAAAATGTTTATATGACAAGCATTTCAGCAGTTTTAACCGATGAATCGA
>NZ_JBTYKD010000259.1:0-5652 GCF_054880495.1 Nostoc sp. | reverse complement strand
ATCTGCTAGAGATTTGAAAGGTTTACTATTATATAAGAAATGCTTGCTAGAGTCTGGAGTGCATCAATTGTGGGCATCGATGCCGTCAAAGTAGGCGTAGAAGTCGATGTGTCAGGGGGATTACCGGGAATTGTTGTCTTAGGACTGCCAGATTCAGCGATTCAAGAATCAAGGGAAAGAGTCAAAGCAACGTTGAAGAATGCCGGTTTTGCCTTTCCCATGCGAAAAATTGTGATCAATTTAACTCCGGCAGATTTACGCAAAGAAGGCCCCTGTTTCGATTTACCTATTAGTGTAGGAATTTTGGCGGCTTCTGAGCAAGTTAGCGCTGATTTGTTGGGAGATTATCTATTTTTGGGCGAAGTCTCTCTAGATGGCAGTTTGCGTCCGGTGGCTGGTGTCTTGCCGATCGCAGCAGCAGCCCAAAAGATGGGAATTGCAGCTTTAGTTATCCCTGCTGATAATGCCCAAGAAGCCGCAGTGGTTGAAGGCTTGGCTGTTTACGGCTGCAAACATTTGTCTGATGTCGTGGATTTTTTAAATAATCCGAGGCATTACAAACCTGTGCAGATGGATGTCACAAAGGAGATAGCAACATTATCCTACCCTGGTGCAGATTTGCATGATGTCAAAGGACAGGCTCATGCGCGTCGGGCTTTGGAAATTGCTGCTGCTGGTGGGCATAATTTAATTTTTGTTGGGCCGCCGGGTAGTGGTAAAACCATGTTAGCACGCCGTTTACCAGGAATTTTGCCGCCCCTGAGTTTTGCCGAATCTTTAGAAGTGACTCGCATCCATTCGGTGGCTGGTTTATTGAAAAATCGTGGTTCGTTGCTACGCGATCGCCCTTTTCGCAGTCCCCACCACTCGGCATCCGGGCCTTCTCTTGTGGGTGGAGGTAGTTTCCCTCGTCCTGGGGAAATATCATTATCTCACAGAGGGGTACTTTTTTTGGATGAACTTACAGAATTTAAACGAGATGTGCTGGAATTTCTACGTCAACCTTTGGAAGATGGCTACGTGACAATTTCCCGCACCAAACTATCAGTAACGTTTCCCGCACAGTTTACTTTGGTGGCGAGTACCAATCCCTGTCCATGTGGTTACTATGGCGATACCATCCAACAATGTACTTGTTCTCCCCGCCAACGTGAGCAATATTGGGCAAAACTTTCTGGGCCGTTGATGGATCGGATTGATTTACAAGTTGCGGTGAATCGCTTAAAACCAGAAGAAATTACCCAACAGCCTACCGGAGAAGCATCAACATCAGTACGGGAACGGGTGCAACAAGCAAGCGATCGCGCAATTACCCGTTTTCAAGAAGAACCAAATCTGCGTTGCAATGCCCATATGCAAAGTCGTCATCTCCAAAAATGGTGCAAGTTAGATGATCCTAGTCGCAATTTATTAGAAGTAGCAATTAGAAAATTAGGTTTATCAGCAAGAGCAAGCGATCGCATTCTCAAAGTAGCACGAACTATTGCAGATTTAGCAGGAGACGATGAGCTAAAAACCAATCATGTAGCGGAAGCGATTCAGTATCGCACAATCGATAGAATGCAGTAATAAGGTAACGCACCATGCAGATTTTAGTAAGCTAGCGGTAGCGTAGCGCACTAACTCCAAACACCTGTACAGACGCGATTCATCGCGTCTCTCCAAACACCTGTACAGACGCGATTCATCGCGTCTCTCCAAACACCTGTACAGACGCGATTCATCGCGTCTCTCCAAACTCTTGCACAGACGCGATTCATCGCGTCTCTCCAAACTCTTGCACAGACGCGATTCATCGCGTCTCTCCAAACTCTTGCACAGACGCGATTCATCGCGTCTCTCCAAACTCTTGTACAGACGCGATTCATCGCGTCTCTCCAAACTACTTATTCACCACTTGCAGACGCTGAGTTATCATCGTCATCCCATTACCCCGCAGAATGACAGCAGAAATCCATTGGCTACCAGGGATAGATGGTGCTTGTCCAACTTTAAATAGTCCGCCAGATGTCAGTAATTCCAAATCCACGGGTGTGGGGTTGAGAAATTTATCTGGTTGGATAGATTCCTCTAGCGCCGATCCTAGTAGAAAATCATCACCAAGTGGCTCTTTGACGATCGCATCAAAATTATACTTCTGACCGATTTTTACCTGCTGCGGTAATTTAATCTCAATTTGGGGTGGCTTGCTGCCAGAGGTAAGTAGGGTGCGTTCTGACAAAATATCTTGGCGGACGATTTTCCCGCCTGCAATGCGCTGACGCGATTTAATCGTGGCATCAAAAGTCAAATTATTAGCCCTACCGGAGGGTAAGCCAGTAATCTTCGTTTCCGTTTCGGCAATAATCCCATTGCCTTCAGGTTTTGAAGATAGCAGTTTCGTACTGTATTGCAATTTGGGATATCGTTGCCAAAGTGAAATCAAAGACTTTTCCATAGTTTGAAGGTTTAATCCATCCCCATCAGTGAAATTGGGGCTGTAGAATTGTAACACCCCTTTGACATCGCCCCGGCTGGCGGCGGCATCAACTTGTGTCAATAGGTTTTTCAGTTCGGCTGGTGCATTTTGGGCTGTAGTGGCTTGGACTAATTGCTGTGGCGTCGTCGCTTGAATGCGTTGCCAACCACTTGTTAAACCAAGTGTCAGCAGGAAGGAAACCAACCCGATACTTGCTGGAAATCTAAGTTGGCGTTTCACTAAGGCGGTAATAATGTTAGTCATTGGTAAGAATTTACTGATTTGATTAGAGAAAGTAAGGAAATTGTTTTATCTTAGTTAAGCTAGGCGCTAAACGATAAAGGTTTAATGGCAAACGCACCGATACGATTATTAATCGCTGCCAGTGGGACTGGTGGACATTTGTTTCCAGCGATCGCACTGGCAGAGAAACTCCCAGATTATCAAATAGAATGGCTGGGAGTACCCAATCGGTTAGAAACTCAACTTGTCCCCAAACAGTATCCCTTGAATATTATTGCAGTTGAGGGGTTTCAGCAAGGGTTTGGACTATCCTCGATTCGCGTCTTGGGTAAACTCGCCCTTTCGATTCTGGAAGTCAGACGAATTCTCAAACAGGGAAATTTTCAAGGGGTGTTTACCACAGGGGGTTACATTGCCGGGCCTGCCGTCATTGCGGCACGTTCCCTCGGCTTACCTGTGGTTTTCCACGAATCTAACGCAATACCTGGTAAAGTAACTCGCTTTTTTGGCCCTTGGTGTAATGCCATCGCCTTGGGATTTGAAGTAGCTACTAAATATTTACCCCGTGCTACAAATGTCTACGTTGGCACTCCTGTGCGATCGCAATTTCTTAATGGGGCAATTAATGCACCACTAGATTTAGCTATTCCTGATGGTGTTCCCTTAATTGTTGTTTTTGGCGGTAGCCAAGGTGCCGTTGCGGTTAATAAATTGGTGCGCGAATCTGCCCAGGCTTGGTTTGATGCTGGTATATATGTAGTACATTTGACTGGCGATCGCGATCCAGAAGCAGATAGTCTCAAACATCCACAGTACATAGCCTTACCTTTTTACAACAATATGGCGGCCTTGTTGAAACGCGCAACTCTTGCTATTAGTCGTTCTGGCGCAGGTAGCTTGACAGAATTGGCAGTCTGTGGAACACCAGCGATTTTGATTCCTTACCCTTTTGCCGCAGAAGACCATCAATCTTATAATGCAGATGTATTTACTTCATCGGGTGCGGCGTTAACGTTGAAGCAATCGGAGTTGACGACACAAGGATTGCAAAGTATTGTGTTGAATTTGTTGCAGTCACCGCCAGAGTTAGCAAAGATGGCAGAAAAAGCTCATGCGATCGCAGTTCCCGATAGTGCCGAAAAGTTGGCGCAATTAGTGCGTGAGGTGATCGAAACTTAAACAATTCAAAATTCACGCATTGAAGATAGTAAGAGAAAATAGGAATTTCTTCTCCAGGTTATGAATATCTTATTTCACCAGAAATTTCGCTTCACAGTAGGTTGTGCTGGTTTATTACTTGTAACTTTAGTTAGTAGCCATCTAGATACTAAGTCAAAAACTAAACAGCTAGCTCAACAAGATCAGTCTTTAACTCAGCAAGAAAATTTTGCCCCACTTAAATCAGAGATTTCCCTTGTATCAACATTTCAAAATACTTTTGTTGCTCAACAAACATCTGATCAGATTATCGGGAAGCAAAACGCTTTTTCATCTCGGCATAATTTCCTAGCAGCATCAGCACCCTATCCAGTTGTCGATGAGTTCAAAAAATATAAATTTAGCATTAATGGCAGCCAGATTGTTACTCCAGTCAAGCTGCCAAGTAGTAAGGTTAACTTCAATCAAGGAGATTTATTAACCGTTCTTGTCAATACTAGAAAATATTTTCAAGACTACGCTTCAGAAGACCCATATATTCTGCGTACAGGAATACTTGCCACTCAAGGAGTTACTCTGCCAGATGTTCTGAAAACTTTGGATTTTATGATTGCTGTCTTAAAGGAGGATGTTGCTAATAATCGAGCGACTCGTTTACAAGACCCTAAATTTATCAATCGCAATTTTCGAGTTATTAAATGGTCTGCCTACAACCAAAATAATAAACAGCAAAAACAATTACGAATTACCAAATACGCTGTCTTTACTCACTCCGGTTCTCGCAAGAAAACCTCTACTTTTAATATACCAATTTATAGCTTAAAAGAAAACTCTAATAACGATAAGTTCTACACTCGATACACAAAGCAAGATGTTTTGTCGGGTATTTATGAACCAGGTGGGAGAGAATCTGGAAAAGTTACAACTCTCGCTTATCTAACCAGGAATGGCTTAGAAGAAGCAATTATGGAAGGAACAATACTGATTAATTTTACGGATGGTTATCAGGCATTTTTTAATGTCGATAGAAATAATGGAATGTCTTATATTCGCGGATTGAAAGCAACAGCCCAAAAGCGTTATTGGTATTTTCGAGAAGTTGATGCTATTAAAGGCTATGGATACAAAATAGATGCAAAAATTTCGATCAAACCCGGAGTCACTTTTGCTGGAGATGTTTTGAATATCGGTTTAGGTAAAGTGATTGTGATTGAGCATACTCAAGGTGGTCGTAAACATCTGCAAATGGGAGTCATCGCCGATACAGGCGGAGCATTTTTACCTAATCTTTATCAACTCGATTTTTTGGCAGGTATTTTTAAGAATAAAAAAGAATTCGGGCAGCAAATCACACAATTGCCAGACTATGCTACAGCATATTTTTTAGTAAAAAAGTAATGCCTTAATTTAATATAGATGTCAAATATCTAGCCACGGCTCAACATTCTATGTATTTGGAACACCCGCAAATACTAGACCTCTTACATAAATCAAAAAGAAGAACCCCACCTTGCCAAAGCTACGCTTTATCGTAAATAAAAGGGTTTAAGACCCCAACCATTACACGTAGCGCGGAACAGGAGTCACTCCGCCTCCAATCAGTTTCAGTCAGGTTTAAATCCCCCGAAGTTGCCTCCTCCACCCCCGCAAGGCACTTCTCTTCTCTGCCAGACGCTACGCGAACGTCTGAAAATGTCTTTACAGCTATTTTCAGGTAAATAGACCACGCGGTAGGGGCACAGCAATGCTGTGCCCCTACGACAGATGTGGTTCAAATACATGATTTCTGCTGT